>JBAXMA010000007.1:0-25938 GCA_037134535.1 bacterium | reverse complement strand
GGGCGTGTAGCTCAGTTGGTTAGAGCGCGTCCCTGATAAGGACGAGGTCCCTGGTTCGACTCCAGGCACGCCCACCAGCTGATGCATCAGGCCGCGCGGAATGAGAAGTTGTCAGTGGTTGAAGATGGAAGACTGTTGGTAATGTGGTGATTGATCCGGTTCTCGCTGCTTGAAAACCTAGTGTTTTCGGGCAACGAGAGCCTGATTTTCCTGCCTGCGCGATGCGCTTGCGGGATCGTTCTTTGACAATTGCATAGAGAAGGGCAGAACAACTTGCCTATCCGTTCCGTTTATTCGGGACAGGATAGGCGCCGAATACTGACCAAATCTTTTTGGTCAAGATACAAAGGGCACACAGTGAATGCCTTGGCACCATAAGGCGATGAAGGACGCAGTAAGCTGCGATAAGCTCCGGGGAGTGGCAAGCACACTTTGATCCGGAGATTTCCGAATGGGGAAACCCATGGCGTTTAATAATGCCATACTGAAGTCTGAATAAAATAGGGCTTCAGAGCGACACCAGGCGAAGTGAAACATCTCAGTAGCCTGAGGAAAAGAAAACAATAGTGATTCCCTAAGTAGTGGCGAGCGAAATGGGAACATGCCTAAACCTGGAATCAGGACGCAAGTTCTGGCATCAGGGGTTGAGGGACCTTAATATGGTACTCGAATGGATAGCAGAACGGACTGGAAAGTCCGGCTAAAGAGAGTGATAGCCTCGTATGCGACATCCTGAAGAGACCTAGAGGTATCCCAAGTAGAGCGGGACACGTGAAACCCTGCTCGAATCCTCGGGGACCGCCCCGAAAGGCTAAATACTAGATGGTGACCGATAGTGAACTAGTACCGCGAGGGAAAGGTGAAAAGAACCGCTGTTAGCGGAGTGAAATAGTACCTGAAACTGTGTGTCTACAAGCTATGGAAGTGGCGCTTCGGCGCTACGACCGTTTGCCTTTTGCATAATGAGTCCGCGACTTACAGTGTGTGGCAAGGTTAATGGCGCACAAGCGCCAGAAGCCGTAGCGAAAGCGAGTGCGAAATGCGCGTCTCAGTCGCATGCTGTAGACCCGAAGCCGTGTGAGCTACCCATGGCCTGGCTGAAGCTTCCGTAACAGGAGGTGGAGGGCCGAACTAGTGGATGTTGAAAAATCCTTGGATGAGCTGTGGGTAGGAGCGAAAGACTTATCAAACTCGGTGATAGCTGGTTCTCCTCGAAATAACTTTAGGGTTAGCCTGCGCGAATGCGAGGGACGGAGGTAGAGCACTGAATGGTGTAGGGTCCTTACCGGGACTTCGAACCCAATCAAACTCCGAATGCCGTTCCCGTCACGCGTGGAGTTAGACTGTGGGGGATAAGCTTCATAGTCAAAAGGGAAACAGCCCAGACCGCCAGCTAAGGCCCCTAAAGCCGGTTAAGTGGACAAGGATGTGAGACTGCAGTGACAGCTAGGATGTTGGCTTAGAAGCAGCCATCATTTAAACAGTGCGTAATAGCTGACTAGTCGAGTGGTTTCGCGCCGAAGATGATCGGGACTAAACCGGCTGCCGAAGCTGCGGATGACCCTGCGCAAGCGGGGTCGTGGTAGAGGAGCGTTCCATGCGGAGTGAAGTGGTGCTGGAAAGTGCCATGGACTGCATGGAAGTGATTATGCGGACATGAGTAACGAATAACCGGGTGAGAATCCCGGTCGCCGAAATTCCAAGATTTCCTGGGGAAGGTTCGTCCGCCCAGGGTTAGTCGGCCCCTTAGCCAAGGCCGAAAGGCGTAGGTGATGGGAAACAGGTTTAATATTCCTGTACTGCCTATACAGCGACTAAGACGCAATGGAGTGACGCAGGAGGCTAAGTCAGCCATCGTTAAGAAGTGGTGGTCCAAGCCCGTAAAGGGTTCCGGTAGGCAAATCCGCCGGGACATTACCTGAAAGGTGGGGACGCTGATTCTTCGGATGAAGCGGATTGACTGATGCCACGCTGCCAAGAAATAACTTCTAGCGAGCTGTGTGGGCAACCGTATTAAAACCGACACAGGTGGAAGGGTAGAAAATACCAAGGCGCGCGAGAGAAACCTCGTTAAGGAACTCGGCAATCTAGCCCCGTAACTTCGGAAGAAGGGGTCCTTCATGACATTAACTATAACAGGTGAAGTGAAGTGAAGGCACAGTAAATGGGCTTCTGCGACTGTTTAACAAAAACACAGCACTCTGCAAACTCATAAGAGGACGTATAGGGTGTGACACGTGACCAATGCCGAAAGGTTAAGGTGAGGGGTGTATGCTCCGAGCCGAAGCCCCGGTGAATGTCGGCCGTAACTATAACGGTCCTAAGGTAGCGAAATTCCTTGTCGGGTAAGTTCCGACCTGCACGAATCGTGTAACGATCTGGACGCTGTCTCAACGAGGATCTCGGTGAAGTTGTAATTCCGGTGAAGATGCCGGATACCCGCAGCAGGACGGAAAGACCCCGTGAACCTTTACTGTAATCTGATATTGGCATCTGGTTTGATATATGTAGCATAGCTGGGAGGCTGTGAAGCTCGGTCGTTAGGTCGAGTGGAGCCATCAGTGAAATACCAGTTTTATTAAGGCGGATTTCTAACCTCAAGCCGTGAATCCGGCTGAGGGACCGTGTCAGAGGGTCAGTTTGACTGGGGCGGTTTCCTCCCAAAAGATAACGGAGGAGTTCGAAGGTTCCCTCAGCATGGTTGGCAATCATGCATCGAGCGCAAAGGCATAAGGGAGCTTAACTGCGAGACATACAAGTCGAGCAGGTGCGAAAGCAGGACTTAGTGATCCGGTGGTAGCTTGTGGTAGCGCCATCGCTCATCGGACAAAAGGTACTCCGGGGATAACAGGCTTATCGCTGCCAAGAGTTCACATCGACGCAGCGGTTTGGCACCTCGATGTCGGCTCATCGCATCCTGGGGCTGGAGAAGGTCCCAAGGGTTTGGCTGTTCGCCAATTAAAGCGGTACGCGAGCTGGGTTCAAAACGTCGTGAGACAGTTTGGTCCTTATCCGCTGTGGGCGTAGGAGATTTGAGGAAAACATTCCTTAGTACGAGAGGACCGGGAATGACGTACCTCTGGTGTTCCAGTTGTCCCGCTCGGGGCATTGCTGGGTAGCTATGTACGGAACGGATAAGCGCTGAAAGCATCTAAGCGCCAAGCCTCCTCCAAGATTAGATTTCCCTTCTAGTACCGCCGCAAGGCGGTAAACGGACTAAAGGCCGGTCGAAGACTACGACCTTGATAGGCCGGGCGTGTACGCACAGTGATGTGCTTAGCTAACCGGTACTAATCAGCCGTGAGTCTTGACCATTATTTTCTGGCTCAGGATTCAGCAGTTCTGTACTTTCTCTATGCAATATTTATTTTAGATTTTTTCCCGGTGACTCTGCAAGGATGTAACACCCGTTCCCATTCCGAACACGGCAGTGAAGAGCCTTTGCGGCGATGGTACTGTGGGAGATGACCATGGGAGAGTAGCTCGTTGCCGGGGATTTTTTTGGACTTCTGGAGTAATCCAGAAGTCCTTTTTTTTGCTTTCTCGCAACCATGATGTTTTATGATATGCGATACTGGCCAGAGATGGTGCGGTTGTTATGCGGCGATTCTCATCTGCCTGGCGAATCATACTTGAAGGCAGTGATCATTGTACGGAGCTGAGTACTGAGCGAGTTTTTGACGACGGAATAAACAATTCCTCCCTGTATTTGGCCACAGTGCGTCTTGCCACTTTGAGGCCTCTCTCTTCCAGTAGTCCGGAAATACCTATGTCGGTTGTACGTTTTTCCGGCGTTTCCTGAGCTACGATCTCCGCAATGACCTTTTTGACCTGTCCTGGCGTAAGGGACGACCCGTCAGCGCAGGAGTACCCGGATTCAAAGAAGGCCCTCAATGCCATGATGCCCCTTGATGTCTTCATATACTTCCCGGAGATGGCCCGGCTGACTGTTGTCTCGTGTACGCCGACAACTCTCGCTACGCGACCCATGGTGAGGCAGCCCATTTCTGCGTTGTCGCGATCAAAGAAATCCTGCTGCGCTCTGACGATCTCGCATGCGACCTTGTAGAGGGTTGCCTGACGCTGGGCAATGCCCTGGATCAGGAATGAGGCGCTTCTCATCTTGCGTCGAAGATAGGCGAGGTCCTCTGGCGGGAGATTTGCAGCACCTGCCAGCATCTTCCGGGAATCGTCAGTAACGCGGAGTGCGGGGACAAGTTCGTCATTCAACTCGACGACGTATCTGCCGTCCTTTTTGTGCACGATCACATCGGGTGTTACGTATTCTGTTGCTTTACGTTCCAGCTCTAGACCTGGAGTGGGGTTGAGTTGTCCGATTGTTGCAAGTGCCTCGTGGACTGATTCTAAATCTATTTGCATGGCGTCCGCTATTCCGTTCAGATTGCGGTTGACCAGAAGGTCGAAGAAGTCCTTGATTATGGTGAAGGCGATTGGGTCCTTTGCGTGATCAATCTGGCGCAGCAGGCAATCATGAAGATCTCTCGCGGCGATTCCTGGAGGATCCATCTGCTGGACGATATTAAGCACCATTTCGACCCGGTCAGTTGTTGTTTGCGCCTGTTCAGCAATATCAACCATTGAGGAATCGAGATATCCGCGCCGGTCCAGCGAGCCGATTATGATTCCTGCAATGCGGCAATCCTCTGAATTCAGATGTGCGACAACCAGCTGGTGTTCGAGATGCTCGAACAGAGGGGTTGGCGCAACGATCGATTCCATGACGTACTGGTGCAGGTCCTGCCCTTCCTTACTGCGGGATGGTGTGGCCAGTTCTACGGGGTGAAAATCGTCATTCCATTCGTTGTCTATTTCGTGCAGAGCATCCACTCGTCTGGAAACGTCATCGTGATCAAAGGATGTTGTCGGCAGATCGTCTTTTACATCCGAAGTGTTCCGGGACTCAGCTTCCTCGTTAAGGGAGGCCGGTTCCTCCGCAAGTCGGCTTGTGTCCAATTCTAGAACAGGATTGATTTCCAGCTCATGCTGTACCATTTGCGAGAGTTCCACTGTGGATACCTGTAGAAGCTTGAGCCATTGGAGAAGCTGGGGCGCGAGGTTCAACTGCTGACTGACATTCTGAACTTGCGAAATCCTAAGTGTCGAATCCATTTCTTAATCCTTCTGTTTCATGCCTGCTATTATAGACCGATCTGCCTGATTGGCTGACGCATTGCTTTCTTTAGCAGAAAGTGTGCCCGTTCATGCCAATGTAAGGAACATTACTGGAATCTGCATGAAAAGGCCCCGAAACGCGCTGAGATGAATGAATGATTATCTGAGGGGTCCTCTGCCTGAACGATTCAGGCCTCTTTAAAGTGTATAGAGGCCCGACAGGCTTGTCGGGATGTGCGACGTGATGAAAATCAGTCCCGATCGTGATTTAGGCAATGCGGGTAGTTCATAATTGATGTCGAAAAGCTTTCGCATTTCACATCAATGTAGTACTATTGATCACCTTTGAATTCGATAACGACAGGGGAAGTTTTGTTTTAGGCGATGCTATGAATCCTGCTGATGCTGCTTCAAAACCGTTGGTTGTGTTGAAATACTCTGTCGTTTGCCCCATGTGCGGGACAGCGAGCGTGCAGTATCGCCTCAATCCTCGATTATTCTTTAACGATAGTGTGGATATTGATTTGCAGCCGAAGAAATTTCAGTGTCCGAAGGGTTACGAAAGCCTTCATCCCCCATTGTATCACATGTGGTGCTGTCCAAAGTGTTATTTCGCTGCCAGTCATAAGAACTTTTCTGATCCATTAAAGAATACGCACATGCCGGTGGATATTGTTCGTAAGCATTTGCGCGAGGTATCGCAAACCAATGAGGTCTTCACGCAGGTGATGAAAGTGCTGGGCAGGAGTGCAGACGCCGAGCGGCCGGATTTCTATCAAGCGATACGAATGAATCTGCTCGCCATCTATATGTTTGACCAGATATTGCCATTGCTCAAACAGAATTTCATAGTTCAAGCCCGCAACTATGTGCGACTTGCATGGTTGTACCGTGATCTCTCGGAGAGACCGGTCGAACAGGCGAGCGTGCGACCTGACATTGAGAACATGAATCAGCAACTCGCGCCGCACTGGTCTCCGGTCCCGATGACAGAGGTGGATGCCATGCGAAAAGCATTGGAATACTACAGCTTGACGCTGGAAGATGTCAGCGTTGTGAAGTCTGTAGAGAACCGGGTGAATGTTCTGCAGCAGATGGCCCGCATCAGCGTCAAAGTGCATGAGTACCGGAAGGCGATAGAACTGCTGAGGGACGTTATGAGTTCGGCAAGGGCAGTGTGCACTCAACTGGACAGGGATCTTAGGGCGACAGGTCCGCAGGCCCGTATTTTGTCTTCGGATGAAAGCAGTGAAATGGTCTCGCAGAAACGCAGACTGGAAACCTTGATTACCGATTCCGAAAGCGTGCTGGAGTTATCGCGCGATGCACTGATTGAAGCACAGATGAAAAAAGCCAGGTCTATCATGGCCGGCATGACCGGAAAACCAGCGGAAGAAATCAGAACTGCTCTGGTTCAGGTCGGCATTGATAGTGCAACTATTTCCAGACTGATGCCGGAGGCGGGCAAGAAAGGGCTTTTCAAGTTCTTGAAGTAGCCAGCCATCCCCGGTGATTATCTCGCAATGTATGCGCTCGTGGTTCGATTGATCAGGACTGGAATGCGCGACCGCCTCCAGTGGTGATACCTACATTGACCAGATCCATGTTAGCACCTTCAAAACACGCATTTGTCCTGATTGCATCCAGCAGGATGGCGCCCCTCAGATTCGCTCGAATCAATTGGGCTGATTCCAGGTTGACGCCTTTTAGTACGGCATCTTCCAGCGAAGCCTCAGTGAGATTAGAGCGGCTCAAGTCTGCGCCTATGAGGTTTGTGCGGCATAGAAATGCGCCTCGCAGATTTGCTCCTTCGAGTTTAGCTTGATGAAGATTGCTGTCATCCAGAATTGCAAAGCTTAGATCCGCCCCCGTAAGATCGGCTTCCCGGAGACTGCAGGTAGATAGTCTCGCCTCCCTGAGATTGGCGTGTCGTAATGAAGCTCGACTCAGGCACGCGCCTGTCAAGTCAGCTTTCTCGAGTCTGCACCAGGACATATCAGCAAGAGTGAGATTGGCCTTTGAGAGATCGGCTTCACCGAGATCCGTGCCGCACAAGTTCGTGCTGATGCAGGATGCGTGCCTCATGTTTGTCCCGATCATGATGCACCATGACAAATTGGCCTCGGATAAATCAGCATCTGACATCACGGCGTGGCTGAGATCGGCACGGCTGAGGTCTGCCATGTAGAGATCAATCCTGCTTAGATCCAGTGTTTTAAGATTCACGTCACGGGCTATGGTGTAGGCCAGATTGGCTCCAACCAGAAGGCCTGCACTCCCGAACGCTGCCAAATGTTCTTCATTCATTCGGAAACCTTCATGACTTCATTTTGCTCCCGACCTGCAAACCGTCAAAAGAGCATCGGCAGATTGGTGTCGGGATTAAGAGCCTATCGCGAAACATGTTATACCAGTGGTTAGGTACGACAGGCCAAAGTCTGAAGGCATTGGAGTACAGTATCCTGGTCATTCTTCTTCAGGCCGGCTGAACTTGGCAGATTGATACCACCGGCTGCCAGAATGTCGCTTACTCCTTGCTGACTCTGCCGTGCCCCGCGTGGGCCACGGGTCCATAGTCTTGAATTGACATAGGGTTGACGGTGCAGTGGATGAAAGAAAGGGCGTGCGGCGATATTCGCTTTGTTCAGCGCTTTGAGCCATGCATCACGGCGAGTCACGTTCTGAAGTACCACAGAATACATCCAATAGCTGTGGGTTACACCATTCTGCACGGGAAGTGATTGAAGGCCGGGCAGATGTCTAACGACCTTGTTATATCGAGCAGCAATTGCCTGTTTGCGGCGTAGAATAGTCTCAAAACGAGTGAGCTGTGCAATGCCTAGGGCGGCTGAAAGGCTGTCCATACGGTAATTGAAGCCCATTGCTCCGTGGAGGTAGAAGACAGGATTGTCCCTGGCCTGGTTGACCAGATAACGGATTTTGGCTGCCAACTGTTCCGAATCGGTTACAACCATCCCGCCTGCGCCCGTTGTGAGCAGTTTGTTGCCGTTAAAGCTGAAACAACCTGCAGTTCCAAATGTGCCAAGCTGCTTTCCGTGCAAGGTGGTTCCAAGGGCCTCGGTGGCGTCTTCGACAATGAGAAGGTCATATTCCAGAGCTATCCGGCGGAGTTCAACCATGTCGCAGGCGCATCCATAAAGATGTACTGGCACAACAGCCTTTATTCGCTTGCTGTTTCGCCGGCTGGCGCAGAGAGAGCGTAGAAGTGCGAGGTCCATGCACCAGGTAGCCGGATCAACGTCCAGCAAGAGCGGTTCTGCGCCGCAGAACAGTACGGGGTTGAGCGATGCAACAAAGGTGAGATCTGGAACGGCCACAGAATCGCCGGATCCGATACCCAGTGCATGAAGAGTCACGTGGAGAGCGGCTGTTCCCGAGGATGTTGCCACCGCCCATTTCGAGCCCACCATTGCGGCAAAACGCGATTCAAACTCCGTCACCATCGGTCCGGCCGAGGAGACAAAACCGCTTCGCAGGCATTTTGCGATCCACTTCTTCTCGGCCTGGCCGAGCACAGGCTCAGACAGTGGTATCATGAGTTTGGTTTCCCTTGGCTTCTGTCCATATCTGCGGATCAAGTATTTCTGTCAACATCTCGAGTGTTGTCAGAGTTATATCGGGCGCATAGGCGGCCGATGGCGGACTGGCCGCTGAGTGTTCCCCATTTCTCCGGAGAACCCGGACTGTGGCAATTCCCAGCTGGTTCGGCACAAGGAAGTCCGAAAGCGGATTGTCGCCGACATAGAGAATATCTCCGAGTTCGACGTCAAGCTGCAGGGCGGTTATGGCAAAGGCGTCATAGCAGGTTTGTGCCGGTTCAATCACCCCCAGTAGCTCGTCTGTATGCACAACTGAATCCAGCAGGGGTTCGAGCTCGAGCGCCTGTACCTTCAATCTTTGAATTCCGGACTGGCCGACAGTGATTGCCGCTGTGTGAATCCCGCGCTGCGAAAGGATGGAAATGGCGGTCCTTGCATCAGGAAAGAGACTGAGCTGCGGCTTATGGGCCCAGAAGATGTGAGCCACATTACGGATTATGCCGTCATTGACCGTTGCAAAGCGCTTTCGTAACGCACTGCCGAAAACATTCGTTCGCTCGCCGGCCATATAGAGGCTGAACAGGTCGTCGTAGATGTCGAGTCCATAGACGGCCTTGATATAGCGCGTCACGGCCAGAAATCCGCTCATGACATACTGTTGTTCAGGATATAGTGTGTCATCCAGATCAAAGACTACGGCCTTGAAAGTCTGACGCCTGATGAGTTTCTCAGAAATAATAGCGCTGTGGATCATAGCTGGCCCCTCCTTTTGTCATCAGCCAGTCCCAGGTCAACCGTAGGCCTTTCTCGAGGCCAAAGGATGGTGTCCATCCGGTCAATGCCTTCAATAACGTCGCGTCAGCGCAGAGCCGTTTGACCTCACTGGTGGAGGGTCGAACTCTCTGTTCGTCGAACTTTATGCGAACCTGCCGCCCACTGATCCGCCGGGCTGTCTCAACGAGTTGTGCTATGGAGATCTCCAGCCCGGTACCGATATTGACCGTCTGGCCTACAGCGCGGTCGCATGCGGCAATCTGGAGAAAAGCGTCGACTGTGTCCGCTACATAGTTGAAGTCGCGGGTAGTGGAAATATCGCCAAGACAGACCTCGCCTGAGGCGGCTGTCAATTGCATGAGTAGAGTTGGAATCACAGCCCTGGCG
This sequence comes from bacterium, assembly GCA_037134535.1. Classification (GTDB taxonomy): domain Bacteria; phylum Verrucomicrobiota; class Kiritimatiellia; order SPBP01; family SPBP01; genus JBAXKQ01. The sequence goes on along the minus strand of JBAXMA010000007.1, from coordinate 16,084 downwards.
GACTGTCTCGGGCCGAACGTGTTGAAGGGTCTTACGATGGTAGCCGGGAGATTGAAGGACCGGATATAGCTTTCTGCAAGTTTTTCGGCCGCGATCTTGGTTGCGGAATAGGGGCTCTGAGCCTGAAGCGGATGACTCTCCGATATTGGGACACTCAGCGCAGATCCGTAAACTTCGCTCGTGGATGTCACCAGCAGTCGTGAAGCGTGCTTCTGACGGCATGCTTCAAGAATATTCAAAGTTCCGGTGATGTTGGTTTCAACATAGGAGCGTGGGGCCATGTAAGAGTAAGGAATGCCGATCAGAGCAGCAAGATGGAAGACGGTGTCGCCTTCCTGCACGATTCGCGACATCTGCTCCGTATCCCGCACATCACCGGATATCAACTCTATTGATTTCCGGATATCCGGCGGGAGATCGCTGAGCCAGCCCGATGCTCCGCGGGCGTCATAGAATGTCAATGCCCTGGTCTTCGCACCCTGTTTCACGAGGGCTTCTGTGAGGTGGCTGCCGATAAAGCCGCAAGCGCCTGTGACGAGGACAGGCATATTAGACATATTCATGATGCCACCTCGGATGGCCACGAGTCTGGTGTCTGAGATTTGTGACGGCCTGGCCCGGTGATACTTTGCTCGGCCATTGCAGCTGCCAGATCGGCATGAGTTCCAACGTCGCGCCAGTATTCGATGATTGGGAACACGCCGACACGCTCTCCGCTGCGTACAAGAGTACTGATAAGGTCTGTCATGTCGTAGTACTGATCCTTCGGGAGATGATCCAGGCAGGCAGGCGTCAATACGTAAACTCCGGCGTTGATAAAATGACGGTATACGGGCTTTTCCCGTAAGGCCAGTACTTCGCCACCGCGGATTTCGACCACGCCGTATGGCACTTGCAGGCTGTGTTGCCGGACGCAGATGACCATGGTATAGTTGTGGGCCCGCTGAAACTGAAGCAGTTTAGAGAAACTCAGGCCGGTCAGAAGGTCTCCGTTCATAACAAGAAAAGGTTTGCGGGGTCTTGGTCGGAGTAGTGACAGGGCCCCGGCGGTTCCGAGTCGTTTCCTCTCCGTCAGGTAGTTCACCCTGGTGCCGTAACGGCTGCCGTCGCCGATATGGTCACGAATCTTGCCGCCGAGGTGATTCAAAGCAAGAACAACCTCTTCAATCCCCTCCGCATGGAGTCCAGTGAGAATATGGTCCAGGATTGGACGCCCGGCAATCTGGATAAGCGGTTTCGGGAGATTGTCTGTGAGAGGTTTCAATCTTGAGCCCATGCCGCCGGCCATGACCACGGCGTTGCATTCCGAGATATTGTCGACCAGTGACTCGAGCCGCTCAAGGCCGATTGGGTGATTGTCGCTGTCAACCACGGGCAGATGGCGGATCGAACGGTCCCGCATTATTCGGAGCATCTCAGCACCTGGCGTTCCGAGCCGCACCGTCACAGGGTTGGGATTCATAATCATGGATACCGGCTGATCGACATCGATTCCGGCCAGTATGCCACGGCGAATATCTCCATCCGTAACCGTTCCGACCAGTTTGTTGTCTTTGTCCGCAACGAGGATTATCTCCAGCCCGGAGCTGTTGAGTCTCTTCATGGTTGTCTGAATGGGTTCGTTGCCGGTAGCCAATGCAGCTTCGGCGGAAGGACTATTGGTGGCCGTCTTTACTGTTTCAGCAGAATCCCATGTGGTGTTCGGAGCCATCGTCTGATGATCCGCTAGAGCGCCACTGGACACGATTCGACAGTTGCTGCCGACGAGAACATTCAAGCCGAGTTGCGCCCCGTTCAAGACAGCGCATCCTGGTAACAGACAGGTACCTGCCCGCAAGATGACATCATTTGAACATTTACATGTTTCCGCCTTGAGGATGGGAAGATGGATTCCCTTCATCTTCAGGAGCCGGAAGACAGAGCCCCGGTCGAAGGCAGGGGAGTGGACGGGATTGCCGATGACGGCGCTCCGGACATGCTTGGGAATGTCGCCAAGCCAGCCCAGAATCGGAATGTCCTGCACAAACTGTCCACGCAGGATGGGACTGGGATCAAGAATTCCAAGAATTGCGAATTCGGGATATTCCCTGACAAGATTGATCAAATCACCGAGAAAGGAGCCCGCGCCAACAATGACCAGCGGTGCGGGACCTTGTTCGCGGGAATAGATGGCCGCCAGCTCCCCTGGAGTTGCGGCAGAATCAGGCGGGAATTTATGTCGCCGTCCCATGGTTCATCACGTCCGTTGTTTGGCGCGTATTGAGGGCTGATCTTCTGTTCTCTTCAGAATCGAGACATATTCAGCAAGATGCACTGCCAGGGCCAATATGCTGTGGTTAACTGACTCTATGAATTTTGGCCCTGAGTCTCTTTTTGATCTACTTCTTGTGCTCATGTTCGTGGTCCACTCCTTTCGTTCTATAGAGATGTCATCAGCCCATACGGTTGATTATCGTGTCTAGCATAGCGTTTATTGTTGTGGCAACCCGCGAGGACGCCTCGAACGCCCTTTGAGCGCTCATCATGTCCAGGAGTTCATCGTCCAGAACCACGCCATCTGTGGCCTGCATGGCGTTGGCATATGCATCCAGGGCGGTCTGATCGTCAGTGGCAAGTGCCGCTGCGGCAGCCTTTCTGGCGCCAACTGCGGCAGTCATATCAGTTAGAAACGAACCAAGTTTGCGGTTTCCCAGCGCAAGCATGCTGACGCTGGCGAGGTCCGCAATTTTGAGAGCATTGGATCCGTCGCCCACATTGGGCCCAAGCGGCGGACCGGGGTTGAGGCTTGAAGAAGCTGCCACCAATTCCGGACTGTTCAATAGAGGGTTCGCGGCATTATATAGTGCCGCATTGATCTGGATATCGCCTGCCCCTGTGCCTGTGAAGAAGTCCACGCCGGCGTTTCCGGCCAGATCGTAGCCGGCTGTGTGGAGCGCGTTGACTTGACTCATTAACTCGATAGAAAAAGTGTCCAGTTGGGTCCGGAAAGTGGAGACGATATCGGCAATCTGAACATAGCCGTCCAGCTCTCCGCCTGAAATGGTCACGGGATTGCCAGCCAGAGTGAATTGAGGTGGTGGGGTTGCGGCGATGGTCAGACCATTTCGTGTGACGCCGTCACCGGATACCAGGATCTGGCCATTGATCATGATGGTTTGATCTACATCAATGGTGATGCCGGCTTTTGCACTCAGATCACGGATGCATGTATTGCGTTGATCAAGAAGGTCATTGGCGTTTACTTTCTGGGCTTCAGCAAGTGTAATACGGTTGTTGAGATTCTGTATCTTGGTAGCCAGATCATTGATATCTCCGACCACGGTTGCGATAGCTCCTGTGTAGGGGCCTGTTCCATTGATCACTTGTTCGCCATAGTCATCGAGATTTGTTGCCACTGATTCAATGGCTCCGGTCAGAGTTGCCGAGCGTTCCAGAAGCACATTGCGCATTGCGATGTTAGAAGGGTTAGTGGCTACGTCCTGCCACGCCGCCCAGAACTTGCTCAGACAATCAGTAAGCGAAACGCCATCGACAGTACTGTTGAGAAGCCCTTCAACCCCGCCCAGCGCATTGGAGAGTGAAGACTGTGCTTCCATTGAACTGTTCAAGTTCAAGTACTGGCGCTCCATGGTCTCATCGTAGGTTCGTACGATGTCCATGACTCGAACACCTGTGCCAATAGCGTAGTTGCGGGAAGTGAAGAGGTTCGGTTCGTTGGGCGGATTTGTTCCGAGGAGTGCCCGCTGCCGATGGTAACCCGGCGTGTTAATGTTGGCGATGTTGTGACTGATGACTGCCATGCGCTCCTGATGAGTCAGGATACCGCTCCGGGCAATCAGGAATGAGTCGTTAAGTGATGCCATGGTTATCCCTGATCGTGTATTAGAAGTGCGCTTGCATAGCGGTTTCCCCGTCCGGTTTCGTCATAGGCACACGACTGGTGTCCCGTCTTTGCGTTCAGGCTTTCGATAGTGCCGCTGATCAAGTTCAGGAAGGTCTTAGCAATTACGGCATTTCGTCTCAGTAAGCCCCGAATCCGCCCGACGGTCGATCTGATTGAGTCTCCTTTGACAACTTGAGTTAGTTGGGAGGCCTCCCACGCGCCGGTAAACTCTTCAAGGAGCTGCTCCTGCGTGGACACTGCAGCCATAATGGCTGCCTGGTTTCTTGACATAAGGGCTTCCCGCATGCGGTTGGCCCCTTTCTCAATATCAGAGAGATAGATGTCGACAGTCTTTGTCTCAGTTTCCGCATTGGCATTCATGGTTTGTTTCCTTTTCTGACTCCGGCCGCACCGGATACCTGTTCATAGAGCATGTTTGCGATGCCGAACGACCGTGTATCTGCCATCTGGCTGGCAACCTGCTCAATCGTGGTCTCCAGCACAACGGAAGCGTGGCTGCTTCCTTCTTCCTCGCCATCAATCATGCTCTTCAAGCCTTCCTTCATCAGCATTGATAGAAAGACTCCCTCGACATCGCGGCAAGTTTCACTCAACTTTGAATCGGACGTAGCCGGTTTGCCTGCGATGGCGCCAACGTTGCTGGAGATATCCACATTCATGCTGCCTCTAAATTGTTATGACTTCCATCTGGATGGCGCCGAGACTGTGCAATGCCTCCAGTATTGAAATCATGTCGCGAGGTGTCGTTCCGAGCTGATTGAGAAGATCGGCCAGATCGCGAACGGTTGCCGTGCCTGGAAGCAGGAGGACCTTGGCTGGATCTTCTTTCGTTCGCAATTCCACTGCTTCAGTCACTACGGGGTTGGCCTTTGTCAGCGAATTGGGCATGTAGGCGGTGAGTGTGCTTCCGATGTTGACCGTGAGGTTTCCGTGAGCCACGATTGCCTCGCTGACGCGTACGTCTCCACCCATGACGATTGTTCCGGTTCTTTCATTAACGATGATCCTGGACTGGATATCCGGTGTCACCCTGATTGCTTCCAGATCGGCGAGGAAGACTGCCGCCTGGGCCGGTTCCTGCATGGTCTCGGGTATTCTGATCAATACACAGCCGGCGTTTACGGCAGTTGCCGAGTTTTCGTATCTGGCATTAACGGCTTCCATGATGCGCCCGGCAGTCGTGAAGTCAGGGTGACGCAGCACAAACCGGATGCGACCACCCTGGATGAAATCCACTTTCTGTTCTCTGGCCAGAGTTGCACCTGAAGGTATGCGGCCTACTGTAGTGTAGTTTTTGGTCTGCGTTTGACCGCCCGGACCTCCTACGCCGGTGCTGTAGCCACCGACTGTCAAGCTGCCCTGAGCCAACGCATAGAGTTTGCCGTCGGCATCAAGCAGGGGCGCCATAAGCAGGATGCCGCCTTCGAGCGATGTGGCGTCTCCTACTGAAGAGACCTGAATGTCCACCCGGTCGCCCTTCTGGTGAAAATAGGGTGCCTTGCCGGTGACCATGACGGCGGCCACGTTCTTGCTTTTGATATCTTTCGACGGAAGTGCAATCTGGAAATTCTGCAGAATGTTGGCCATCGTACGCTTTGTCAGCTCGATATCCTTGTCTCCGGTGCCACTCAGGCCAACCACCACGCCGTAACCGATGAGCTCAGTGTCATTCAAACCGTCAATCCTGCCAATGTCCTTGATTCTGGCCTCTATTGCCCCTGATAGCTCAAGTGGGCCGACAAGGAGAGTTGTCAGCAGGATTGACGAACGTCCCAGACGCCCCGCTGCTGCCATCATTGTGTGTATACGCAGTGTCATTGTGTTCCCCGCACTCAGAACGGATTGATGAAATCAAAAATAGAAGTTAGCAATCCCTTTTTCTGTGCTGTGGCAATTGAGCCGGCGGATTGATATCGGATTGTGAGATCGCCGATGCGTGACGATTGGATGGTGTTGTCTGCTGCCACATCCTCGCGGCGGACGGTGCCCATCAGCGTGAAAGTGAGAGATTCATTCTGGACCTCGACCGATCGCTTACCTTCGATCAACAGGTGGCCACCGGGCAGGATATCTATTACGCGGACGGTTACAGAGCCGGAAAGTGTGCCATTGTTTTCCATCGAGCCCTGACCATCAAACTTGCGGCTTGCAGATGCGCTGTATGAAGGAATGGTGGCATTGGTCCACGGAACGGAGCGTGCATCTATTCTCGGGTGAGAGACACTTGCAGAGCCGCCTACATCGAAGCTTTTGTCTGTGGATTGTTTCGCGTCCACTTTGCCGGAAGAGATTTCCTCTATTATTACCGTGAGGAGATCGCCCACTCGCCTGGCCTGTCTGTCGCCGGTCAGCCGTGAGGCCAGCGCCCACTCCGGTGGTTCTTCGGCGTACAGGTTGCCGGTGAGTAATCCCCATATCGCCAGCAATATGACATGCCATCGTGTTTTCATGCCGCCTCCTGTATTTTGTACGGATATTGGCTGCATTGTCACATCCCCACCAGGATTGCCTTGCCGGGTGCCGTAAGTTTCGCCGTCAGTTGGCGTTTCGAACTGGCGTTAACACAGAGGATCTGGTCTCCGCGTCGTCCTTTACTCATCGCAATCGCACGCAGTGACACAGCAAGGGAGCCGCGGCTGGCCTGAATGTCGACCGGGGCGCCTTTGTCGGTGCAAACAGGTTGCCGCACCATCGCCATGGAAATGGTTTCACCGGCAAGTATCGGCCGTTCGGCTTCAAAGCCGGCAATGGGATCCGACGCCGGGAAGGTCTTACGGCCGCCCATATCCGTAGTCACCAATTGGGCCTTGACGTCATCGTCCGTCAGTACTGATCCCTGTTTGATGGAATGTACGGCTACCCAGACCTGTGACTCCGCCGACACCCTGACCGCAACCGCAATTCGCTGCACTGGTCCTACGTTATCCCTGATGTCCAGATGGAAGAGGTGCGAGAGTGAGCGAGGGTTGTATTCAAAGCCGGTCGCCTGAACGATGATGTTTGTCGACTCTGCCACGATATGGTTGGGCGGTTCCAGAAGATCTATCTGTATCTTCGTAGCCTGCCAGTCGGTGTTGATCGCAATGTAGTCGTTTATAGCTTCTCTTACCAGAGCCTGATCCAGTGGCACGCCACTGCGCCGGATCACCACACTGGATGATCCACGAAGAATGACGTCGGTCATGTCGGGGAACTGATGAAGGGCTGATGCCATCTTCATTAAGGTCACGCTCTGGGCTTTTCCTGGAACTGGCGAAGCGAGAATCCGCCGCTCAGCCCAACCTGTGGGAAGAGAGGCCAGGTTCTCTGCAATATCCGCCAGAGTGACCTGCGTTCCAGTGACGAGCATTGCCGGTTTAACCAGCAGGACTATTTCGTCGCCTGCGTGGGCTGAGAGGTACGGAGCTGCAACGATGCTGAGCACAAGCAGTGAAACTAGTCTCACAATGTTACACTTCACGCGCGGTCTGTGACGATTGAAGGCTTGTCCGAACAGGCAGTTACGAATCGGTTGCATAATCATTACCTTCTCAGTCCGTTGACTTCGGTCATCATCTCGTCGCTTGCCTTGATGGCCTTTGAATTTGCGTCAAACGCGCGCTGGGCGCGGATCATGTTGACGAGTTCCTCGGCTACGCTCACGTTTGAAGTTTCGACAAAACGATGTGCCAGTGTGCCTGTTCCGTTTTCGCCAGGGACGATTCCCGTCTGTGCTGTCCCGCTGGCATCCGTTGCCGCGTATAGATTCCGGCCAATACTCCGGAGCCCCTCCGGATTTTGAAAGCGTGTCAGTGTAAGGCTTGCCTTTGTCGTGGCCACACCGTTGACGACGGCCGTGAACGACCCATTGCCGCCGATCGTCACTTCGGTCGTGCCGTCGGCCAACGCATCGAACCCGTTCACCCTGTAACCATCGGATGTGACCACTGCACCGGCGGAGGTTCTGCGGAATCCGCCATCCCGGGTGTAGGCGAGCGTTCCGTCCGGAAGTGTGATTTCGAAGAAGCCGTCACCCTCAATCGCAACATCGAGATCACGCCCGGTTTCTTTCAGCGCACCCTGGCCGAAAGACTTGGATATCTCCGAAACTCTGGTTCCATGGCCGATTTGTATGCCGTCGGGAATCTGACTATCGCCGCTTGTCGCTCCGGGGGTTCGGAGGACTGTGTAAAGCATGTCCTGAAAATTGATCCGGCTGGCCTTGAATGAATCTGTTCCGACGTTGGCCAGATTGTTGGCGATTGTGTCCATGGCCATTTCCTGTGCTTTCATGCCCGTAACACCCGACCATAGAGCTCGTTCCATAGCTACTTCCCTCCTTCTTCAGTTCTAATCCGGCTAAGACATCTGCTGGATCATTTTGCCGGTCTTTTCATCGTCATTTCTAATCATTCGCTGACATGCCTCGTAGTTGCGCATGGTCTTGATCAGGTCGGCCATCTCTTCGGCCACCGATGTATTGCTGTGCTCGAGCGTGCGGTTAGCGACCTTTGTCTCAGCGCCGGAGTCTTCGGGTTGGACGCCGTCAGGCGCCTGGAATAGTGTACTTCCGGCCCGGTTGAGCTGATCGTTGTTCTGAAACGTCACGATCTTGAGCTTGTCAAGTATCCGGGTTCCGGATATCAGGGTTCCATCGTCGCCTACTTTCAATTCCGCGAGAATCGTGTCGCGTGGGAAGTTGATTGAGCCGGTACCGCCTTGCACCATACCCCCGTCGGCAGTTGTGAGATTGCCGTCGCGGTCCATGGAGAAATCCCCTTTTCGCGTGTAGTAGTCCTGACCATCCTTTGAGACAACAAAGAAGCCATCTCCATGTATGGCGAAATCCAGAGGTCGGTCTGTTGGCTGAACCGGGCCCTGGGCAAAGTTAACGGACAGGGGAGTGAAAGCTGCGCCGCTCTGCTGGGTCATTGGCATTTGGGCATTATTAAGAAGAGTGTCGAAGAGTTTCTGGGAGACTTGGAGCTTTCTGTAGCCGGGAGTGTTGCAGTTCGCCAGATTCTGCGCGATGGCGTCCACGCTTTCGGAGTGACCGACTGCCATCCTGAAGATCGGACTATATGTACCAATGCTCATGCACCTGTCAAAGCATGGCAGATGCCAGACAGGTATTGCGTGGATCTGTCAGCAATATGCATGGCGGCAGAGCGCCAACGGGTTGTAGCCACGGCGCTCCGTCGCCGTGCTCTTCAGCCCGTAATGGAGGCATTCCACTATGAGGGTGGCTGACTCATTCAAGCAGGCGCATAAGGTGGTGTCCGACGTCAATGTCGGACGCTTCTTTGCTGCGCCCGCGACGCAGCCGCCAGGGACGGCGGCTGCCACCTCAAGAGAAACTGATCGCTGGGCGCTTCACTTGAGGCAATCTGTCACCCGCGTTACACAGACATTGGCCTTCCGTGTGTCTCGCAGTTGAGCTGCTGTTTCCGTGCGAAGCTGACCTTTCGCGCAGCATTGAGGAGATGCGGCAAATATTGCCGCCCGTAGAATAACTCGACATCAGTGTTGCCGTTTCTTTTTGTCAGTGCCGTAAGAGCTGCCCTCGATGCTGCAGGGTGGAAGATTCCAGATGTCGCGGGCATATTCCCGGATTGTGCGGTCGGCCGAAAACTTCCCGGCATGAGCGACATTAAGGATCGCTTTGCGGTCCCATTCATTCGACTTGACCCATGTCGCGGCCACCTGCTCCTGGGCCTCAACATAGGACCGAAAATCGGCAAGAAGCATGTAGCGATCGCCTTCGTCAAGGAGTGAACGGACAAGCGGCAGAAAGATTCCTGGTTCGACCATACTGAAGTAATCCCGCGCGATCATATCGATGGCTCTGCGGAGGTCCGGATCGGACTCGTAGAAGTCTCTCGGATTGTATGATGGACGTCGTGCGAGCACTTCTTCGGTCTTCATCCCGAAGATAAAAATGTTATCCTGTCCGACTTCCTCGAGTATTTCCACGTTGGCGCCGTCCAGTGTGCCGATCGTGAGAGCGCCGTTCAACTGGAGTTTCATATTACCGGTACCCGATGCCTCGGTGCCGGCGAGCGAGATCTGTTCGCTCAAATTGGCTGCAGGTATTATCCGTTCTGCCAGCGATACCCTGTAATTGGACAGGAAGATCACCTTCAGTTGGTCGGCAATCTGGGGGTCCGCATTGACGACGTCCGCCACCTGATTAATCAGCTTGATGATGAGTTTGGCCGAGAAGAAACCCGGCGCGGCTTTTGCACCGAATATGAATGTCCTCGGTACGATAGCGGAACCCGGGGAGTCCTTGATCCGGTTGTAGATCATGATGATGTAGAGAACCAGGAGCAGTTGACGCTTGTACTCGTGGAGGCGCTTGATCTGGATGTCGAATAGAGACAGGGGTGAGACAATTATGTTCATCTCCTGCTGAATGAAGGCCGCGAGCGATGTCTTGTTACGTTGCTTGACCAGGTGGAATTCTTCCACAAATGCCGCATCCTTTACAAATCGCTCAAGGTTGTGCAGTTCCTCGAGATCGGTGATCCACTTTGTTCCGATCGAGTCCGATATGAGCTCTGCAAGACCGGGATTGGCCTTGAGTAGCCATCGGCGCGGCGTGATACCGTTCGTTTTATTGTTGAATTTTGCAGGCCACAGCGCCGCGAAGTCCTGGAGGAGCTGCTCTTGAAGAAGTCTGGTGTGCAGTTGCGACACGCCGTTTATTGAGCAGCTGCCCACGGCGGCCAGATGAGCCATGCGGATATACCGGGAGGGGCCTTCCTCGATTATGCTCATCCGGCGCAGTCGATCATTATCCAGCGGGTACTTCATGGAAACGGTCCGGAGAAACCGCGCATTGATCTCGTTGATTATCAGGAGATGACGGGGCAGGAGATTGCCCAGCATATCGAGCGGCCATTTTTCCAGAGCTTCCGGCAGGATGGTGTGGTTTGTGTAACCGACGCATGCGCTTGTGATGGCCCACGCTTCATCCCAGCCTAGTCCCTCGTCGTCCATCAATAGACGCATGAGCTCCGGGACAGCGAGGGAAGGGTGGGTGTCATTCATTTGCATGAATACTTTGTCAGGCAGTTTCTTCAGGTCGTCATTGTCGACTTTGAATCGTCTGATAATGTCCTGAAGTGAGCATGATACAAAGAAATACTCCTGGCGTAATCGAAGTTCTTTCCCCACGAATATATTGTCGTTAGGATAAAGAACCTTGGTGAGATTCTCAGCGAGAACCTTTGTTTCCACGGCCTCGACATAGGAGCCCCTGTTAAAGTCGTCGAGGTGGAAATCTTCGGCTGCCCGTGCAGACCAGAGGCGCAGGGTGTTGACTGCTTCACCGCCATAGCCGACAATGGGAAGATCATATGGTGTGCCGACAACAATCTGGTCCGCATCCCAGCGCCATTTGCTGCCGGAATCACCAGAGGGCGGCGAGACATGGCCACCGAACCGGACGAAGAAAGAAAACTCAGGGTGCGGAATCTCCCAGGGATATCCGTTTTTCAGCCACGCATCGGGTTCTTCGACCTGATAGCCATTAATGATTTTCTGGTTGAAGATGCCATAATCGTAGCGAAGTCCGTAACCGACGGCGGGATACTTGAGAGTGGATAGAGAGTCCATGAAACAGGCGGCCAGGCGGCCCAGTCCGCCGTTACCCAGGCCGGCATCGACTTCTGAATCCCTGAGGTCATTCCAGTTCAGGCCTATTTCAGACATTGCTTTCCGGCAGGAATCCTCGATGTTCAGGTTGATGACGTTGCTTCCAAGCAGCCGGCCGATCAGGAACTCCAGCGATAGATAGTAGACGCGTTTGACATTCTTCCGGTGGTGGGTCTGTTGCGTGGCCAGCCATCTTTCAACAACCTGGTCCCTCACTGCCATGGCCAGTGCATAATGGCGATCGCGATCAGTGGCTGTGAAAATGTCACGGGCCAGAGTGTATCGGAGATGATGCTCGAAGCTGGCCCGTATGATTGCGGGCGTCACCTGGTGCTGCCAGGTGGAGGTGTTGCTGCTCTTCTTTGCGACTGGTGTTGTCATAGCATGTTCTGCTCTCTATGTCCCTTGCGTGGCCATGGTTACAAGTGTCTCCCCGATATGTGTCCGGCCATATCGCATGCGGGTTCCTAGCTCATAAGACATCCGGATTTCTGTCGACGACAACTCCCTGGGAAAAAATGTTCCGCCGATCTGTGCATTGTGAATGCTTGCACCTTCAAGAGGAGTATTTGAGAAATCCACTCCACGGAGATCGGCCTGCCGCAGATAACAGTTAGACAGATCCAGACCGTCTGCACTCAGGCCGCGAAGATCGCTGCCCCTCAGGTCGGTTCCTCTGAGATCGCACTTCTTGCCCTGCTCATGCAACCGGTTGAACTCCTTGACATCGCCCACGCGCAGCAGTTTGAACATGGGATCGTTTGGAATATTCGGCCGTTCACTTTTCATGGTCACCTCCGGTTGTAATGTCCCAACACTCCATCGTCTTCATCAGGCAGAGTTGTCAACAAGTTGTTGCGACGGCGCCTGACTTGCGGTACTGACGTCGGTTTCGGCTGTCCAGCTAAGTATTCTGCCCCTGCGTTGGAGACAAATGCAAGGACTATTTGTTGCACCAAAACGCCAGTTTATGATCAGCAAGCCGCCTTCAGTCAGGGATGCGCCAAGATTTCCGAGGAGTTGACGCTGGAGCGTTGCGTCAAGGTGACGGTGGACGTTGGCGAGAAGGATTGCATCATATTTGCGGTACAACGGTTGACGGACGGGATCTGCCTGATAGAGGCGGATCCTGTGCCGGGAGAACATCCGGTTGACAAGCTCTGGCCGGGGAGCAACGATGTCTGAACCGTGCACTTCAGAGCATATGTCACCCGGCCGCAGGATTGTGGCGGCGCGAATGGTGTCGGTTGCTCCGGTCTTGACTGAACAGCCGACATCGATGTAGCTGGCATGATGCTGGCTTGCGGACTCCATCAGGCGGCGCAGCCAGAGAATTACATTCCAGTTACGCTGGTCATCAGATGTGGCGTTGTACTCCAGAGCGCAGTCGAGTGCTCGATGTAAGCGCTTTAGATACCGTGGTTTCAATTCCGGGTCCGAGAGCATGGCGCAGTCGAGAAGACAGCGGGTCGCTGAAGCGATGCGCGACTCAGGTGGCTGCTTGAGTTCACTGGCGCCAGTCAGATCCGGTACATTCGTGAATGTAGCGATATCTGAAACAACCCGGTCCACCATCCGGGTTGCCATGTCTTGTGAGACGGTACCGGTTTCAATCGCCTGTCTGACCTGGTCAAGCCGTTTTAGATGGTATTTACTTTTTAGAGAGGATGGTGAGGCTGATGTTTCAATCCACTTGCGCCCCCATAACATGATGTTCTCTACTCCTGTCAGGGCCGCATCAACTGATTCGTCAGAGGAGCTCGGCATATTTCTCAATTGTCTGATGCGATGATCGACGCGCGACGCACTGAACCAGGCGGTCGGTGGCGTGAAACAGGCAGAGCCGATGAATAGCGGGTGAGCCCAAATTGATTCCGGCAGTTCGGGTACTGTAGAGGACTCGCTGCCGCCTTGTGCGGCAGGGTTCTCAATTCTGCCTCCAGCGCCGCAAGGACGCTGGGAGGCCGCCTCATGGAACTGACCTATTGGACAGTTTGCAATCACGTTGTGGAAAGAAGCAGTAGAAATGCCACGGGTCCCTACCCACATGTGCGCACTCACAATCGTGGAGCTTGTGAGCGGGTGCGAAACAATCACATGGAAACGCTCCACGCTCTACATTCCACATTCCACGCTATTTCTCCCCTGTGGCATGTCTGATGCTTTCACATACCATAACAAGTGATCTGAAGCAGCGGAAACAGGATGGAACTGTTTATGGTAGAGCAGGATCAGGATCGACAACAGGTTGTAAGTCTTTGGTATTGTGTACGATCCAAACCTAAACACGAGCAAATTGCCGCCCGGCACCTCAGGCTGATCCCGGAAGTTAAAGTGTTTTGCCCCCAGATTCGCTACAGAAAGGCTACTGCCCGCGGCCCGGTATGGTTCACGGAGGCCGTCTTTCCAGGCTATATCTTTGCAAAACTCGACTTAGCTGAGAATTTCCGGAGGGTGTGCACGACCCCGGGTGTCAGTGGAATTGTGCATTTCGGCGATTGCTACTCGATTCTGTCGGATGGACTCATCGAGAACTTGCGCCAGCACATGGATGGCAGTGAGATGAAGTGCTTTGCTGCACCAGTGAATGTTGGAGATCACGCCAGGATTGTGGAGGGGCCGTGCGTCGGTCTGGATGTTGTGGTCATGAGATTTATGCCCGCGCGGGAGCGGGTGACGGTGCTGATGAATGTGCTGGGAAGAGAGACAGAGACCGAAGTGAAGCTGTCTGCACTGGCCATCAAGCCTGGAACCCCCTGGCGGCGTGATGAGATCTGAGGAAGATGGCAGCCGCCGTCCCTGGCGGATGCATGGCTGGTGGGGCATATTAATGCGTCCGGCAGGGACGCCGGACGCCACCACGAATTGAAGAATCGGTGAACCTCTTTGACACCAACATGACCGTTCTGAGTGCCCGGTATCCGGACCTGGCAAGACGTGTCGATCTTTTGCCTGACAAAGACTGTGTTCGGATCTTCAAGGCCAAAGATGGCGGCGTGGCATACGGAATTCAGAAAAACGGGCGCGTTCAGCCGATAACTGATTCCGAGGAGCCGCTTGCCAAGATCCAGGCCCAGTTCGATCAGTGGCCGCAGCACCTTGCTGATAATACGCGACCGGTCCTTATTGTGGGACTTTACCCCGGCAATGAGCTTCTGTGCCTGTTTGACAATGTGGAATCCAATCAGACCCCGCATTGCCCGCAACCGGTGTGGGTTTGCATAGACTCAATATACTGTCTTTATGCATACCTTCGCACATGGGATGCGCGCCGGGTGCTGGAATCGCCCAGGGTTCATTTCTTCTGGTACGAAGAGATGCCAGTTCGTGTCCAGTGGCTGCACGATCATCCGGAGTTTCCACATGTATTCACCTTGATTACCGGTGCTGGTGATAAGACGCTTAATCAGGTCATACCGCCCATTGCAAGTCTTGTCCAACAACGTGATGCTGAGTTCAGCAAGCTCATGGTCGAAAACGGGACATATTACGATGCAGTTACCGACGAGATGCTTGCAGAGCGGATAGGACGGAGGACCGAGGTCGGAAGTCAGAGGTCAGAAGTCAGTTCTTCTCTGCCTTCTTCTCCGACCTCTGACCTCCGACCTCTGACCTCGCCTTCTTCTCCCTCTTCTTTCCGACCGCGCCGCCCCCGTCTCTTGATGCCCACCGTATCATGGTCTACCTTCGTCCAGCACAGCGCGCGTGACACGGCTGCTGCGTTTGAGGAAATGGGTTGGGAGGTCCGTGTGCTGAAGATGGATGCCATGCTCACGCCATATCACCTGGTTAAGACTATCAATGAGTTCAAGCCCGATGTCTTTCTTTTTATCGATCACATGCGCTACGAGGCAGAGGAGATCTATCCGCGAAACATGATGTTCTTGACGTGGATACAAGACGATATGCCCAATCTGCAATGCAGGAGGGCGGGGGAGAAGCTTGCCGAATATGCTGCCAGGGGCAGGCGTGACCTGGTGGTTGGCTACGTTCAGGGGTTGGAAGAGAACTACGGCTTCCCCGAGGCTCGTCTTGTGCCGCTGCTCATTCCAGCCAACCCACGCATATTTCACCCTGTAGAGCTTACTGAAGCCGATCGCGCAAAATATGGCTGTGACCTGGCCTTCATGACCAACACAAGCATGTCATCGGAGCAGGTGATTGAGCAGAAGATCATTTCACAGGTCGAGCCGCTCGGCATTTCACGAGCCACATGCATGCAGATCCATGACGATCTGTGGGCGCTGTATCGTTCCGGCGCCGTTCTCACAGACCCCAAAGAGTTTCTTGCCTGGATAATGCGGTATCCGGAATTCACGGCAGCCTGGGATAGAAGTCAGAGACCTGACAGTCCACAGTCCACAGTCCAGACTCTTACATCTTCCTCCGACCTTCTCCGCCTATTCTACTGGCGCTTGAACGACACCATCTACCGTCACGTAATTCTCGAGTGGGCAGATGAACTGGTCAGTGGGGTCGGAGGTCCTTCCTTTTTAGCCCACAGTCCACAGCCCACAGCCAACAATCCACGCTCCACAGCCT
>JBAXMA010000006.1:0-28971 GCA_037134535.1 bacterium | reverse complement strand
GAGCGGATAAGAATGGGCCCATCGAACGGCATTCAGATGATATAGGCCGCTGTCATAGTTCTGCGGCTGATTTGTCGTCTGGTTCGCCAACCATATAGCGACAAGCAGAAAAGTCGCCACAACAATCGCACTATTCCATGCGCTCCGCGTAACCACATTCCAAAGGTCTCGCCAATTCCATGCAAGTCCAACCATGCCAGCGACCGCTACCACTACAAGTGCACGCTGGTCCACGGGAAGAAAGAAATGCCAAATCTGGAGAAAGGCAACAGCTATGCACCATCCAATCAACGGCAAAATGAGCAACTGCCTCGCACCATACTGCCTGAGTCCAAAAGCTCGGCGAACAGACACGCCGACTCCAAGGAATACCACGGCCATTGTGGTCCACGCCCCCACTACTGGACCGATGTATGCTAGGAGATCCGTCATCATGCATCCAACTCTGTATGGCAGGGATGACGGACTCCCACGCCGATGCTCTCTATCGTGGTCTTCTTCGTATTCAGCCGCGAATAGCATAGTTCGACTGACAAGAAATTTCTTTTCTGCGTCCGCCGGGGCGCAAAAGGCCGGCGTAGCCGTGCGGATGAGCCAGATGCCACTTCCATGCCGTTTCGATTATTGTCTCAAGAGCCGGCATCGCCGGCTTCCAACCCAGCACCTTCTTCGCCTTGCTCGAGCAGGCCACCAGGCGGGCAGGATCGCCCGGCCGCCGGCGACCGATCTCAACAGGAATCTTCCGGCCAGTGATCATCTTCGCCGTATCAATGACCTGTTTCACAGAATAGCCATCACCCGTACCCAGATTGACCCCGCCGGAAAAGTCCCGTTTTAAGGCAAGCAGATGCGCCTGCGCCAGGTCGCACACATGGATGTAGTCCCTGATGCACGTACCATCCGGCGTGTCGTAGTCATTCCCGTGAATAACAACCTTCTTCTTCTGGCCAAGCGCAACCTTCAAAACATTGGGAATGATATGCGATTCAGGGTCATGATCCTCACCGCAACGCTCCGTTGCCCCGCAGGCGTTGAAGTATCTCATGAACACAGCCTTGATCCCTTTTACTTTCTCGTTCCAAATCAGGACTTTCTCAAGCAGAAGCTTTGAAGCGCCGTACGGATTGGCAGGCTCCTGAGGATCGGTCTCTATCATGGGTATCCGGCGGGGCTCGCCATATGTTGCGCACGTGGAGGAGAGAACTATCTTTTTAACACCTGTCCGGATCATCGCTTCAGCCACATTAATCCCGCCCGACAGATTATTGCGCCAGTACATCTCAGGATGTTCCATGGACTCGCCGACAAGAGCGTAGGCGGCAAAATGCATCACAGCGTCCGGACCGGTTCTGTCCACCGCACCGCAAACGGACTCCAGCTCCCTGATGTCGCCCTTTATGAATAGCGCGCGTTTATCAACAGCCTTTCTGTGTCCGCGCTCAAGATTGTCAAACACAACAACCTCGTGGCCCTCGTTCAGCAGTACCTCCACCGCAACACTTCCCACATAACCAGCCCCTCCGGTAACAAAAACCTTCATCTGGTGTCTCTCCTTATTTCTTTGCCGGCCGCTCAACATTGCCGGGTGCATCTGACACACACTCGAGCATTGCCAGCCTTTGCTCGATGCTTGTCACCCTGTTCTTAAGCTGAGGAAGACGCATAAGGCCTGCATGCGCCTTCGCGGATTTATCATGAGACATGGCCGGATAACCGGAGACATGTGTGCCGGGCGGCACATCTTTAGTCACGGCGGCCCGTGCGCCCACTATCGCACCGTCGCCGATCTCCAGATGACCGGCCACGCCGGCCTGGCCATAGAGAATGACGCGTGATCCGACAGTCACACTGCCGGATATGCCCACCTGTGCTACGATTCCGGTGCAATCCCCTATCGACACGTTGTGGGCGATGTGAACAAGATTGTCGATCTTAACGCTGTTCCCGATCCGTGTTCTCCCGAACCGCGCCCTGTCAATTGTGACATTGGCCCCGATCTCGACGTCGTCTCCGATCTGGACGATACCGGCCTGGGGAATCTTCCTGATAATGAGCTTCCCGTCCTTCTGTTCGGGAACAAAGCCGTAGCCATCACTACCCAGAACCGCACCGCAGTGAATAATAGCCCGATCGCCAATTCTGGTTCGTTCACGGATGCTGACATGAGAATAAAAAAGACAATCGCTGCCAACCACACTATCCATGCCCAGATAGCAGCCGGCAACAAGTACGGTCCGATCGCCCACTGAAACGCCGGATTCAAGCACGCAGCACGGTCCGATGTAGACATCCTTGCCGAGCTTCACATTCCCGGCAATAACCGCCGTGGCATGAATGCCCGGTTCGAATCTGACCTCAGGCGGAGCGAACAGGAGAATTACAGCTGCCGTTGCTTTTTCAATGTCTTTAACCCGGATTACCGGGGCATTACAGGATCCGGTCCACTCCCGCCCGGCAATGACGGCCCCTGCCCTGGTGGTGGCTGCGGCGGCGAAGTATCTGGCGTTTGACAGGAACGTGATCTCTGACGGGCCGGCATCGGCAATGCCTGCAATCCCGCCAATCGCAGCGCACCCGTCACCCTCGAGCGCTCCACCGATACGTTCTACAATTTGTGCAACCGTGAGTGTCACTTCTTCAATCCCGGTTTTTCAGCATTCCCTGCATCTCCATTCTTGCCTTCATTCAGCGTGCGGATCGTGGCACTCGTGATATCCACGCTATCGTCGCGATAGATGACCGAGCCGCGCAGGTCTTCGATACTGGAACTCGAATCAACAACCATAAGCAGACCCTTATCGACGGCATGCTTACGGACTACTTCCTGAATGTCCTCACTGAAGCGCCTTCTCATCCGGAGACTCTCCTGGATTATGCGCTTCTTTTCATCGTCCGAGTATTTTTTCACATCCTGCTGATATTCTTTCAGCTCCATAAGTTTCTTCTCGGCGTCGGCAAGTTTTCCCTTCATCGCATCTTCATTCAATGCCTTGTTGCGCGCCGCATCACGTGCCGTTTCGTAATCCTGTCCCATCTGCTCAAGAGTTTTCAGTCTGCGTTCGATCTCAACTTTGAAATCCGCTTTCTGCTTTTCTATCACCACTTCTGCCGGCTTGGTCTTGTAGTACTCCTTAAGCACACGTTCAAAATCAATGACTCCGAACTTCTCACCGGCGCACCAGCCGCTGACAGCGGTGGCCAACAGCAGCGCAGCTGCGCAGATCGACATCTTCAAGGTATTCTTCATTATCCGTCCTCCTCCTGTGTTTCACGTTCTGTATTGTCAAAAACCTGATCCCAGCGAGAATCCCCAGGGATGCTCGTTTGTGTGCTCATCGTCCTTCTGTATCACCCACGAATAGTTCACCCTGATCGGAAACTGACGATAGTCCAGGCGCAGTTCCACACCCGCGCTTGCAGCCATGGATTGGAACTGAAAATCATATGCGTTCTCCCAGACGTTGCCGGCATCAGCAAACAGCACAAGCTTCAGTTTTTCGACAAGAGGAATAGCATACTCCACGGTTCCGATTGCCAGTGTTCTGCCACCGATCGGACGATACTGAACTATGTCGGTGGATGGAACAGTTCTCGTCACTTTCGGACCGACATCGCGGTACTCAAAGCCTCGTATTCCCCTGGCCCACCCGGCACCACCCGCGAAAAGAAGATCTGAAATGGGTATGCCGGTATCACCACCATACTCATTTACAACTTCGGCTCTTCCCTTCAGAGAGATCACGTGGTTCGCCCATGGCGAAATGTGCTGCTCGCCCCTGACTTCCCAGCCATAAATATCCTCGTCGCCACCAAGGAAACTGCCTGCAATATATCCTTTCACACTTATCCTGCGGCCCCGGGAGGGAGTGAAAAAGTCATCTCTTGTGTCACTGGTAAGAAGAACACTCAAGCTGCTCTTGATCACGTTTGTCGAGGTGAAGAAGTAAGGATCCCCCGCCAGGTCACCACTGATCCTCGTGTACTCGTTCGTGTCGCTGATGTCATTGACTTCCACCTTCTCAATCGAATATCGCGTCTCGCACCGGCCGAAAAGAAACTTCATGGGCCAGCCAAGAGTCAGTGCGCCTCCAACGCTCTTTTTCTTATATTCGTCGTAGTCAACTTCAGTTGCGAACATGTCAAGTCCCAGCGTGATTCTGCGGTCCAGAAACCATGGCTCCGTGAAGGAGATATCAGCCTGCGTCGTTCGCGATCCCACCTGTCCGTGCAATCTCAGCTTCTGGCCTGCCCCCTTCGGCGGCCATGCACCTACATCGAAATTACCTTCAGATATCTCAAAGTACCCCACAATATTGTCAACGCTCGAGAAACCACCACCAACCATGAAGGCACCGGTTCTCTGCTCCTCAACTTCAAAAATAAGATCGGCCTCATTCAGAGCCGGAGTAACTTCGGGGTGACTCACAACCCGTGAAAAATAGCCGAGATTTCTCAGTCTGTTTTCGCTGTAGACAAGATTTCTTTCAGCTAGAATGTCACCGGGCTGTATTACCAACTCCCGCCGGATCACCTTCTCCTTCGTTTGCGCATTGCCCCTGATGAAGATGTTACGCACATGCATGAGGTCACCCTCGGTCACCGTGAAGGAGATATCAACCCACCCTTCCCCCAGTTTGTCGGCGCGAATGGTATCAAATGCTGTCTTGACCGTCGTCCGGGTGTAGCCGCGATCGGTGTAATACTTACGGATGGTATCCGCTGTCATGGAAATCTCTTCCATCAATATCGGGGAGTTCTTCCTGATCCCTATCAATCTGGTGAGCTCAAGCTCCGGGAACAGGGTGGCCCCCTTTACGGTCACTGCCCGCACCTTATAGAGCAGACCCTCTTTGACGCGGAAACTGACGTCATACGAACCATTCTTGCGCCTGACCATTTCCGGCTCGCCAACCTCGGCATCCAGATACCCGCGTGATACGCACGTGGTCCGAACGGAAGTCTTTGCGACCTGAAGCTCATCCTTGTCAAACTTCCCGGCACTGAACCACTCCCACACATTCCACCATGCCTTTTTGCCAGCCGCGTCCTCAAGAATGCCGGTTGGCATCCGCTTGTTTCCGGTCACATTGATTGACCTGATCGATGCCCTGGTGCCTTCTTTCACCACAAGATCGGCCTGGACACGTCCTTCCTTTGCATCAACGACCTTGATTGACCACGTCAGGTCTGCATCAACATAGTTGTTGTCCCTGTATTCATTGAGCACTTTCTGTCCGTGAGCCACCAGCATGGCTTCGTCCACTAAGTCACCAGCCACGACAGTCAGGAGGTCGCGGATCTTCGACACTGAGAGATACTTTGCCCCCTTGACGTTCACCGGACTGCCGAGGACAAGTCTGCCCTGCACGTTGTAGATCAGAACGCTCTGGTCGCCTGCATTTTCGACCTCAACCCTGACATCAGTGAACTTGCCGGTCGCGAGCAGTCTTTTGACATCCGCGGTAATTTCGCCCGGATCGAGAGTCCGGCCCGCCTTCGCGCTGATGTGCGCAAAGACAAAGCCTTCATCGACGACGCCGGCTCCAACTCGTTTTACCCGGACATCAGAAACAGCCACACCCTGCCGTCCTTGCGCGAATGCGCTGCAAACCATAACCGCAAGCACCGCAAGTATTGTCAGAAAATGTTTCATCCGGCATCACCCTCCCTGTCATCGGCAGGACCGGCGTACTGGCCCGCCTCCACCCCGTCAACACCATGTCCGCGGCATGAGAAGCGTGTGAGTTCCGAATCAAAGTCCAGGTCTATACCTTTCGGGTTCACCGGTCCGTTTCGATTCTTGGCCACTTCCAGAACAGCGAGGCGCTTGTCCTGCTCGCCTCTGTCGATCATGCATGGCCGGCGGAGAAGCAGAACAACATCCGCATCCTGCTCAATCGAACCGGAATCCCTGAGGTCAGAGAGACGGGGCACTCCGTCCTCACGGGCCTCCGGAGCACGGCTCAACTGGCTGAGGACTATCACCGGCACATTAAGTTCCTTTGCCATGGCCTTCAGGCAGCCGGAGATGTTGCCTGTCTCTATCTGGCGCCCCTGCCGGCTGTACTCCCGGTAATGAAGCAGCTGCAGATAGTCGATGACGAACAATTTTATGTCGTACTTGTGTTTCATGCGGCGGGCTCTGGCGCGAAGTTCCATAACATCCAGACCGGCTGAATCATCGAGATGGATCAATGCCCTGCTGAGAGAGTCCGCTGCGGCAACCAGCTTCCTGTGCCCCTCGCCCTGATCAAGGTAGCCGCTGCGTAGTTTGTGCATCGAGACCTCAGCCTGCGTGCAGAGAAGCCGCATGACCAGATCTTCCGTTGACATCTCAAGGCTGAATATCCCGACCGCTCTGCGCTCATCGTCACCAGTGATGTGGCCGCACGCAATATTTGAAGCGATGTTCATGGCGAGCGAGGTCTTACCCATTGAAGGACGGGCGGCGAGAATAACCATATTTGCAGGTCTCAGTCCCGTGAGTTCCCTGTCGAGATCAACAAAACCGGTCTTCAGAGAGCCATCACCGCCCTGCCCGAGTTTGTCGATGTGCCCCATGACCCTTTTGATCATATCCGGCCAGGACGATATCTCGGCGCGATGGATGTCCGTAATGTCAAAAAAGCTCTGTTCAACCCGCCCAAGCAGCGCAAGCGCATCCTCGTCCGGGGTATAGCAATCGCGTTCAGCAGTACGGGCGCACGCGATTATCTGGCGGAGAACATGTTTCTGGCGGACGGTTTCTATATAGAAAGCTGCATGGGCAGTCGTAGGGGTGGAGTCAATCAGGCGATGAAGGTAAAGCTCTCCACCGATCTTATCAATCATGCCGCTCTCACGCAGTCTGTTGGCAACTGTGAGGACGTCAATGGGATGCCTTTTTTCGGACATCTCCATCAGATTTTCAAAGATTACACGGTGGGCAGGATCGTAAAATGATTCCGGCAGCAGATGGTTCTCAACACACAGATCTATCAGATCGGCAGCCTGCAGCACGGATCCCAGCACACCCTTCTCCGCCTCGGTGCTGGAGGGCGGCAGTCGCGTGCTGACAGCCACCGCGGGAGCCTTATCGGACTCGCCTGCCATTGCTGCTATTCCTCAACCACCCAGACTTTGACTGTGGCGCTGACTTCGGCATGAATCTTAATCTGGATTTCGTACACACCAAGTTCTTTGATGGGCTTTTCAATCTGGATCTGATTCTTGTCCACTTCAAAACCCTGGGCGTGCAGTGCCTTGGCTATATCAGCATCGGTTACCGAACCGAACAACTTGTCGGTCTCGCTCGCCTTAACCGGTATTGTGCAGGAACTTCCCGACATCTTTGCCGCCACCAGACGGGCAGCCTCAACCTCGGCCACTCTGGTTGCTTCCCTCTCACGCTTGATCTTCTCGACTCGCTTCTGAGTTTCCGGAGTCACCAGCGCTGCGAGATTTCTCGGAAAAAGATAGTTCCGGGCATGTCCCGAAGACACGTTGACAACATCTCCTTCAACCCCGAGATCCTTCACTTCCGACAGCAGTAAAACACGAATTGACATATTATTTCCCCCTTCCAAAGCCGAACCCATGCTGGAAACGTAACTAGTAACCGACCCCGGACCCGGTTGCCGGATCAGCGCAAGAAAAAGACCCGCCTCCGTCTCGCGTCAATTGACACCAAGCCGGTGCGAACCAGCTCTCCGGGCAAGGTCTCACGGCATAAAGCCGATAACCCGGGCTCGCCTGATTGCTCGCGCAATTGCTCTCTGCTGCGTTGCAGTTGCCCCGGTAAGGCGAGACGGCATTATCTTCCCGTGCTGGGTGACAAACTTCCTGAGAAGCATCCCATCCCGGAAGTCAATATTGTCCAGTCCTTCCTGGAGCTGGGAACGTTTCTCGCCGTCGTTCCGTTCTTTCTCTTTATTCCAACCAGTTTTCGGGTCTTTAACCTTGTCCCTGGTCTTCTCTTTTGTTCTAACCATGCGCTTTGCCATATGCTTTCGCGTACCTCCTTCTCCTGCTTCATCCCATCCGTTTCGAATCGCCCAGAATCTCAATGCGCTCTGCCACAACACTCAGTCGGATCTGTTTTCTGTCGTCCTTGCCGGCACCCTCGGACCACAACCTTCCATTCACAAGAACAAGAGACCCTTTACTGAGTTTCCCTGCCGCAATCTCAGCCTCATGCCCCCACACTGATACATCAACAAAACACTGCTCCTCACGCACCTCTCCATCCGGCGTTCTGGTCTTTGTATTAAGCGCCATGCGCATATACAAAACAACCATTCCGGATGGCGTACGCCGCAGTCCTTCAGGATCTCTTGTCAGATTGCCGACAAGAAACACCCTGTTGAGTACAGGCATAAGCCTAGACACCCACCGTCGGCTTCAGCTCAGGAAGAACTGGCTTCGGTACAACCCTGGCACCCTTCTTCGCCACAACGATCATGACGCGAAACACGTTGCTATCCAGCCTGTGCCGCTGCTTCAGCGGGCTGACCTTGTCCGCATCAAGATCAAACAGGACTTCCATACAATGGGCAGCCTGTTGTTTTCCGAGCATCCTCGCAAAAGAGCGCCTCTCAACCGGTCGCTCGCTCAGTATTGTTCCACCCATTTTCTTAATGTCTGTTCGAACGTTCTCGCAGGCAGCGCCGACAACCTCTGCCTTCAGTGCGTCCGACAGGAAGTAAACACCATCATACCTTTTCTTCAACTCCAACCCTCCTCTTCCTGTTTAACTCCCGGCCCCGCCGATACGTTTTGCGTTGTATTCATTCATTGCCCGGTCCACACCGGACTCAAGAATACTCAACACGGCTGCGGCCGCTTCCTTCACCACTTCATCCATCACATGGCGTTCTGCCGCCGAAAAAGACCCGAGAACATGCCTCACAAGATCAACACCATCTCCACCGCGCCCGACTCCGATGCGAACACGGACAAACTCATCGGTGCCCACACTCTCCGACACCGACCGCAGTCCCTTGTGACCGCCACTGCTTCCTGAAGGTTTGATCCGGATCCGCCCCGTCTCAAGGTCTGCGTCATCAAGAACCACAATCAAGCCGGAAAGTTCGATCTTGTAATAGTGCAAAATTGCGGAAACCGCCTGGCCGCTGGCATTCATGTATGACTGCGGTTCGACCAGCAGCACATCGTTCCCCTGCGCAATCAGCCTGGCTGTCAGGGCGCCAAACCTCAAACTTCGCTTCAGCGTTGCTCCGGCCCCGGCACACAGATGTTCGACAACTTCGAAACCAATACTGTGCGGCGTATTCTCGTACTCTCTGCCGGGATTGCCCAGGCCCACAACTGCCTTCACGCGCCCTTTCCTCCGCCACCATTACATATCCAGATCCGGCGAAGTTACTTCTTCTCCTTCTCCTTGCCCTTGGCCTTGTCGCCAGCCGGTGCCTTGCCCTTCTCAGGTGCCTTGGCCTTGTCGCCAGCCGGTGCTTTGCCCTTCTCCTTGCCCTTCTCGGCATCCTTACCTTCTGCACCCTCTGCAGCTTCGCCTTCCTCAACCTTCTTGCCGATGACTTCGGGCTCAGTACCATCCGCCGCGACTGCTGCTGCCGCCGCAGGTTCCTCAACCTTCTCCATAGTCGGCGCAAGCACTGCTGCAACCACACCGGAAGGAGCACTCAACACTGTGAGTTTCGCATCCACTTTAAGGTCGCTCACGTGCAACGCCTGGCCGATCTCAAGGGTGCTCACATCCACGGCGAGGAAATCAAGAATATCGCCCGGAAGACACTCGACATCCAGATCGCGCAACATGTGTTCCAGAACTCCACCCTGCTGGACTACGCCCACGGAGTCGCCAACAAGACGAATGGGAATCGCAACGCGCATCTTCCTGGTCATCGAGATCTCCAGGAAATCGGCATGCAGCATGTCACCTCTCACGGCGTCATACTGAATCTCTTTCAGCAGCGCGCTGATTGTCTTCTGGCCTTCAATCTCAATGTCGGCAAGCAGGTTATCCCTGCCGGCCCGCTTGAGTATCATCGCCAACCCGTGACGGTTCATCTCAATCGACTTCGACTCTGCTCCGGGCGTACTGATCACACATGGAAGCCATCCGTCAAGCCTTGCGCGCCTGGCCGACGCCGAACCAGTTACATTTCTGACTCTTGCAACGATCTTTATATTTTCCGGCATTTCTTTTTCTCCCTGCGTGGCAGCTCCCTGAAAAGCGAAGTCACCGATTCATTGTTGTTAATACGCGCTATGGCCTCGCCAAGCAGTTCCGCAATCGACAGAACTGTTATTGGAAATTTCCCCGTGTCTTTCAAGGGTATACTATTCGTAACAATCAACTCCTTGATCGGCGAATTCGCGAGCCGCTCAACCCCTTCATTGCCGATCATGGCATGCGACACAACAGCGTAAATATCCCCGGCATCGTGCTCCTTCAGCTTCTTGGCAGCTTCGCACAACGTCTTGGCCGTGGACGTGAGATCGTCAACCATGATCGCCGTGCGCCCGGCAACATCACCAACGACATTCATCACTTCCACCTCAGCGTCCCTGCGGTACTTCGCTCCCAGCGCCAGACCCGCACCCAGCATTTC
This sequence comes from bacterium, assembly GCA_037134535.1. Taxonomy (GTDB): domain Bacteria; phylum Verrucomicrobiota; class Kiritimatiellia; order SPBP01; family SPBP01; genus JBAXKQ01. Next base: position 18,400 of record JBAXMA010000006.1, on the reverse strand, counting down.
GGCATAGGTAATCGCCGTCTTCACGGCGCCGGAATCCGGAGAAACCACCACCGGATTCTTCAGTTTCTTGGTCTTGAGATACCTCACCATCACAGGTGCCGCATAAAGATGATCAACCGGGATATCAAAGAATCCCTGTATCTGCTGGGCATGCAGGTCCATTGTGAGTATCCGGTTGACTCCGGATGCTACGAGCAGATTCGCAACCAGTTTAGCCGTTATAGGAACCCGCGGCTGATCCTTGCGGTCCTGACGCGCATAGCCGAAGAACGGCAGAACAGCCGTAATACGGGAAGCCGAGGCGCGCCTGGCCGCATCAATCATTATGAGCAGCTCCATGATTGTCTCATTCGGCGGATAACACATGGACTGCACAATGAAAACGTCAGCCCCCCTGACATTCTCCTGATAACGTGCGAAAGTTTCGCCGTCAGGAAAACGCTTCAGGTCAACCTGGCCCATCTTAATGTCGAGATAGTCAACTATCTCCCGGGCCAGCGCCGGATTTGAACTTCCCGCAAACACCTTCAAGATTACACCCCATATCTTACGAATGCCTACATGAACAATACCTGGTTGCCCGACTAGGACTCGAACCTAGACTCTGGCCTCCAAAGGGCCGTGTGCTGCCGTTACACCATCGGGCAGGATTTCAGCAACTTTGGCCCACAGCCAAGACCCCATGGTACGACCAATTTCCCCGGCAATGGCGCACGCCTGCGATTTGCTGTCCGCGAGGGCAAACAAAGAAGCTCCGCTGCCGCACAGAAGCACCCCCCGTGCGCCCGCCTTCTCCAGCTCCATGGCAATCATTGCCAGAAGCGGATACTTCTCAAATACGGTCCCTTCAAGGCTGTTGAACAGCCCACACCGTATCGCCTCCATATCCTGTTTTCCCGCCGCGCAAACCATCCTTTTAAACTGTCCCCGCCTGGAAGTCAAGGCAAGCCTGTATCTTGCGCAAACATCCCTTGTCGGCACACAGAAACCGGGGTTGACAACCACAATGTGCCATCCTGGCCCGCCCGTGCCCAGATCTGATTCAATCATTCTGACCGGCGTAACCCGCTCCCCCATGCCTTCCAGAACCACCCATCCCCCGAGAACCATGGCGGGAACATCGCTCCCGAGTCCACTGGCAATCCGGCACAATTCCTCAATGCTGAGCCCTGTTCCCCAGAGCTGATTCAACACCCTCAGCGTGGCTGCTGCGTCGGAGCTCCCGCCACCCATGCCACCGCAAATAGGAATACGCTTCTCAACATGAATCCTGGCCCCGCCCCGGTACCCGGTGGCCTTTCTAAGGGCAATGGCAGCTCTCGTAGTGAGATTGTTCCCATCCGTCAGCAACTGACGCCTTCCCCACCATGCGGGAATATCACCGATCGTCACAGTCGTCTTTATCTCACCGCTCGTCAGTTCAAAAACCAGTTTGTCGCAAAGCGAGACATGCACCATCAGACTCTTAACGTCATGGTATCCGTCCGGCCTTCTGTCGAGTACTTCCAGAAAGAGGTTCACTTTACCGGGAGCATTGGCAGTAAGTTTTTTTGAGCGCATGAAGCGCGGGGTGTACCACACGGCGCCCCCGAACGTCAACAGGGAATCACCCTTGAATTGCCGGAGGAAGTTGTCTACAGTCCGCCTTTGTTCTTTGGAATGGCCGGGCGGAACGCGAATATGACGCTTATCCGCTTACAATACTTTACAAAATCCAGGGCTTACGGCAGCAGCAGCCGGCACGAAGGGAATAACATGACAGAAATATTCAAGGCTTACGACATCCGCGGAGTCTACGGTGACACTCTCACCGATGAAATGGCTTTCAAAATAGGCCGCGCATTCTGCACCTTTCTGAAGTGCAAGACCGTGGTTGTGGGGCAGGACATGCGCGTTCATTCCCAACCGCTGTTTGAAGCCCTCACGCGCGGCATGGTCATGCAGGGCGCAAATGTCATCAGGCTCGGATTATGCTCCACTCCCATGTCTTACTATGCGAACGGACTGCTCAAGGCCGATGCAAGCATAATGATCACTGCATCGCATAACACGCGCGAATGGAACGGCTTCAAACTCTGCAGGGAGACAGCCATTCCCATCAGCGGGGCCACAGGTATTCTGGACATCAAGCGCATAGTGGAAAGCGGATCATTCGCGCCGGCTTCCCGTAAAAAAGGCGTGATCTCGAAGTACAACATCGGGCCCGAATACAATTCTCATGTCCGGGAATATGCCCGGGTGAAGCGTCCACTCCGCATCGCAGCTGATTTCGCCAACGCCATGGGCATCACGGAGGCACGCAGCCTACGCGGCATCATCGATGTGGATCCGCTCTTTGACACTCTCGACGGCACCCTCCCGAACCACGAGGCTAATCCGCTGAAGACCGAGACTCTTGCCGCATTGAGAAAGAAGGTTGCCGCCGGCAGGTATGATTTTGGCGTGGCATTTGACGGCGATGCGGACCGTGTGGGATTCGTGGATGAAAAAGGCGCAATCATTCCGATGGACATGATCACCGCCCTCATCGCACAGGATGTGCTCAAGAAAGAAAAAGGCGTCATTCTCTACGACCTCCGCAGCAGCTGGGCCGTTAAGGAAGTCATCAATGAAAGCGGCGGCACGCCCATGATGTGCCGCGTCGGCCATGCGTTCATCAAACAGCAGATGAGAAATGCGGAGGCCATATTCGCCGGCGAACTGTCGGGCCACTATTACTTCCGCGATAACTACTACACGGAAAGTTCGGCCATGGCGGTACTGGCAGTTGCAAATGTGGTCAGCTCCTCAAAACAACCGCTTTCAAAGCTTATCAAGCCCATCAGTCGCTATTTTGCGAGCGGAGAAATCAACTCCACAGTCACAAAAGCCACCGGGATCATCGCCGGGCTTCGAAAGAAATACTCCCGCGGCAGGATTATCAAACTCGACGGCCTGAGCATTGAATTCGATGACTGGTGGTTCAATGTGCGCACTTCAAACACAGAACCCCTGATGCGACTCAACCTCGAGGCAAAAACGGCGCAGCTCATGAAGGCCCGACGGGACGCGATTCTGACGGTAATCCGAGGACAAAAGAAGCAGCCGGTCCGCGGCGATAAACAATAATTGCAGACAAGTTACCCGGAAAGGTTCCAATGGATAACGTCCTTTTCAAGACAGCGGTCGCAAAGTTCCGCGACCAGTTCGAATCCGTGCCCACGGTCGCGGCCTTCGCTCCGGGCCGCATTGAGGTGCTCGGCAACCACACTGACTACAATGAAGGCTTCGTACTTTCCGCAGCCATCAATCTCGGCATCTGCTTCCTTGCCGCGCCGGTAAAGGGAAAAACCTGCCGGCTTGCTGCCGCCAACCTGGCACAGGAGACGCAGTTCAAGGCGAATTCACCAGCCCCGGCGCAGGAACACCCGTGGGCCAACTATGTCAAGGGGGTCCTGGCAGGGATCAGTGCACGACAGCCCGTTAAAACAGGATTTAACGGCCTTTTCCTCAGCGATATCCCGATGGCTGCCGGCCTCTCCAGTTCCGCCGCGCTCGAAATGTCTGCCGGCCTGGCACTGGCAAAACTCTATGGCATGGATATTCCGAAGCTGGAACTTGCACGCATCGGCCAGAAAGCCGAGCACGAGTTCGTTGGCGTTAAATGCGGACTGATGGATCAGATCACCAGCCTGTCCGGAAAGGAGGACGGCCTGGTGATGACAGATTTCCGGTCTCTGGAAGTACGCGACATACCACTGCGCGGCGGGACCGCAGACGAGAAGCCGTGCTTCGTGGTCTGTAACACCGGCGTGAAACACACCCTCGTCGACTCGGAATACAATGAACGGCGGACACGATGCGAAGAGGCCTCGTTGTTCTTCAAGTCCGCCCTCAGCCATCCCGTTGCCGCCTTGCGCGACGTGTCATGGAAAGAGTGGAAGGATCTCTCGCCCCGCATGGACCCGACAGCCGCCAGACGCGCAGCCCATATAATAGGCGAAAACGCCCGCGTCGTACAGGGCGCAGAGCTGCTGGCCGGCGGCAGATTAAGGAAATTCGGAGAACTGATGTTCGAGTCGCACGACAGCTCACGGAAATACTTCGAAAACTCATGCCCGGAACTCGACTTCATTGTCGAGACCGCCATGGCGATGCCGTCCGTGTTCGGAGCCCGGCTCTCAGGCGGCGGCTTCGGCGGCTGCGCAATTGTACTCACCGGCGAGTGCACGGCCGACAGCACAGCCTCAGCTGTTTCCGGCGCATTCAAGAACAAGTTTGAAAGCCCTTGCACATGCAGAACAGTCCGGCCATCCGGCGGAGCTCGAATTATTGACGTTTCATCCGGGCAGGATTTGTGACACAGTTTCCCCTTATATCAGGAGAATAGTCTTAATGAGCACCTCTGAAAACGAATACCGTCAACAGCGCCTCGCGAACATGCAGAAACTCCAGGAGATGGGCCATAAACCGTTCGGCCAGGCCTTCGTGAGAACCTCGAACCTCCGCGAGATCAAGGAAGCGTTCCAGGAGGACAAGAAGGTCTCAGTCGCAGGCAGGATCATGTCGTTCAGAGACATGGGTAAGAGCATTTTTGCCGACATTGCGGACGGCAGCGGCAGACTGCAGGTTTACGCTCAGCAGAAACATCTGGGCGATCAGGTGTTCGCCGCAATAAGATGCATCGATCTTGGCGATCATGTCGGTATCGAGGGCACCCTTTTCACAACCAGAATGGGCGAGCAGACACTCAAGATCGACAAGTTCACGCTACTCTCAAAAGCACTTCAGCCATTGCCGGAGAAGTGGCATGGCCTCAAGGATGTCGAAGCCAGGTACCGTCAGCGATATCTGGACCTCATCGCCAACCCCGAATCCCGTGCCCTTTTCGACAAGAGAATCCTGGCGGTCCGGGAAATCCGGAACTTCCTGCACGGTCGCGGATTCGCCGAGGTCGAGACACCTATGATCCAGGCCCAGCCGGGCGGAGCAGCCGCCAACCCGTTCAAGACTCATTACACCGCTCTCAGCACCGACATGTACCTGCGAATCGCTCCGGAACTCTATCTCAAACGGCTTCTCGTAGGCGGTTTCGACAAGGTTTTTGAACTGAACCGTAACTTCAGAAACGAAGGACTGGACAGAACTCACAATCCGGAATTCACCATGCTGGAGGTCTACGAGGCCTACTCGGACATGCGGGGAATGAAGGATCTCGTTCAGAGCATGATAGTGCACCTGGCCGAGACCGTTTTCGGAACCCTGAAGTTCGGCGAGGGCGACAGCATGATTGACCTGACACCGCCGTGGCGGGAAGCCCCGTACAGGGATCTGATCACGCAGCAGATGGGCCCCGACTGGTTCTCATTGCAGGCGCCGGAGGCATCGAAGAAGGCAAATGCCCTTGGCCTTCAGACTGAACCCGGCTGGAGCATGGGCCTCATTACCCATGAGATTTACGAGAAAGTCATCGAACGCACACTCCAGCAACCGGTGTTCGTCACTCGACTCCCTGCAGAACTTGTTCCGCTAGCCAAAGCGTGCGAGGACGATCCAACCTGCGTCGATGTGTTTGAACTGGAAATCGGCGGCAAAGAAATCGCCCCCGGCTACAGCGAACTTAATGATCCGGTTGAACAACGCAAGCGGCTCGAGGCCCAGGCAGCTGAGAAGAAGGAAAAGGTGGACGAGGATTTCCTTACCGCGCTTGAGCATGGAATGCCGCCGGCCGGCGGCATGGGTGTTGGCATTGATCGGCTGATGATGATTCTTACGAAGTCCGATGCGATCCGTGACGTAATCCTGTTCCCGCAACTGAGGCCACAAACGTGATACCGTTTTCGCTGTTTCTGGCCTTGAAATATCTGAGGCCCAAGCGATCGTTCGTTTCCGTCGTCACCATCATCTCAATAGTAGGAGTGATGCTGGGCGTGGCCATCCTGATCATCGTGATGTCAATCATGACGGGATTCGACGACTTGTGGAACGAAAAGATCCAGGGCTTTACGGCACATCTCACCATCATGCCCAGCAAGGGCGGGATCATCACGAACGACGAACAGGTTCTTTCTACAGTCAGAAAGATAAAAGGGGTCAAGGGCGCTGCGCAATATGTGCAGACTATTGTCCTCATACAGAGCGGAGAGGTGACCTCCGCACCATTTATTCTCGGCATGGATCCCGATGGCTCAGAGGCCGTCAGCAAACTTCCCAAAAGCATACTCGTGGGCTCATTCGACCTCTCGGAAGGCAACACCATCGTCGGAGTCGACCTTGCACGACAGCTTGGCGTCCGGGTAGGCAGCAAAGTCGTGGTCTACTCCCCGAAATGCGTGCTCGCAAAGGATGAAATACGACTGCCCGACGAGCTGACTGTTGCCGGCATTTTCGAACTGGGTATGTGGGAGTTTGACAGTTCCTTCATGATCACCTCACTGGGTACAGCCCGCCAGATGTGCGGCATGGAACGGGGTGCCATGGCCATACGCGTTATGACCGACAATCCCGCAAGAGCCGATGAACTGGGGCGGAAGATCATGGCCGCCCTGGGCCCTGATTACACAGCCCTCACCTGGATGGAAATGAACAAAACCCTTTTCGACACACTGAAGGTGGAAAAGGGCATGATGTTCCTGCTGCTGATATTCGTAACAGTTGTCGCCATGTTTACGGTCACAGTCACACTTCTCCTTATAGGCGTTCAGAAGACGGACGAGATAGGCCTGCTCAAGGCCATGGGCTTCGCCCCGCGGCAGATTATGAGTGTATTCATCTGGCACGCCTGGATCCAATGCATAGTGGGGGTAATCTGCGGAATCGCCGGTGGAATGCTATGTCTTCACTACCGGCACGAGATCCTCCGCTGGCTGTCAGTCCGGCTGGGCGTCGACCTCTTCCCTAAATCAATATATCTGCTGAGCGAGATCCCGGCCCACACCACCTGGCAGGACGTTGCGATGATCTCGCTTGCAGTCTTTCTGCTGTGCACACTTGCCAGCATAATCCCGGCCGCCAGGGCGGCCATGCTGAAACCCGTTGATGCACTGCGTCACGAATAGGAGCTGGTAAAATGGCACTGCTCGAGGCAAAAAACATTTCGAAGCAATACTCGCCTGGAAAACTTCTTGTGAAGGTGCTTGTAAACGCATCGCTCGCGGTGGAACAGGGAGAATCAGTCGCAATCGTAGGAAGAAGCGGCGCAGGAAAGAGCACGCTGCTCCACATTCTCGGCGGCCTCGACTCGCCCGACAGCGGCGCAGTTTCTTTCAAGGGACAGTATTTCTATCCGCCCGTCCACGACACCAGCCCTGCTTGCGCTGCCGGATCACCGGAGCATATTTCGTTTAAACAGCGCATTTCAGCGGCCCGCTTCCGCACCGCGGCCAGAGCCAGACACATCGGTTTTGTCTTTCAGGCCTACCATCTGCTGCCAGAATTGAGCGTTCTTGAGAACACAATCCTGCCGGCCATGGCAGCCATGGCAGCCACAGAACAGGGAACCGGTATGCGCAGCAGGGGCATGGAGCTGCTGACAGCCGTAGGCCTCTCGGAACGGGCCGAGCACATGCCGCTGGAACTATCCGGCGGCGAACAGCAGAGACTCGCCCTTGCCCGCGCACTTATGAACAATCCCGAACTTGTTCTGGCTGATGAGCCAACCGGCAATCTTGACGACACAACCGGCCAGCAGGTGCTCGATTTCCTTTTCGGCCTCTCCCGTGACCAGAAACGCACAGTGGTGCTTGTGACCCATAACGAAAAAGTGGCCCGCCAATGTAACCGCGTGCTGCTTCTTGCCAACGGCATCCTCTCTGAAGGATGACCCGGCTAGCCGCCAACGGCCATTAAGGAACAATCATGAAGACCAGCCCGGATTGTATACCATGCCTGTTTCGGCAGGCACTGCACACCGCCAGGATCGCCAGCAAGGATCCTGCTGTCCACCGCAGGATTCTTCTGAAACTCGCACGCATGATTCCGGAGCGCTCAATGAGCATGAGCCCGGCCGCCTACTCCCAGCCTGTTTATACTGTCGTCTCAAGTGTAAGCGGAGTACGCGACCCGTTTGCGAAACAGAAGAAAGAGACAAACCGCATCGCACTGGGCCTCCTCGCACACTTCCGCAGGCTTGTCGCCCGCGCAGACGATCCGCTGAATGCCGCGCTCCATGCTGCTGTCGGCGGAAACATCATTGATCTGGGGATAAACCAGAAGTTCGATATTGGTAAGGATATACGCAAAATAATGCACCGGCCGTTTGCCGTCACCGCCATCAAAGATTTTCGCAAGGATATCGGGCCCGGTCGCCGGCTGCTCTACCTGGGCGACAATGCCGGAGAAATCGTATTCGACGTCCTGCTCGTTGAACAAATCCTCAAGACCGGAACGGACGTGACATTCACAGTAAAGTCGGGACCGGTCATAAACGATGCCACAATGGAGGATGCGAAAGTGTCCGGTATGACAGCTCTCGTAAAAGTCATCGAGACAGGATCCGACGACATCGGCGTCAACCTGGCCCGGGCTTCGAGACAGTTCAAACAGGCCTTCCGGACTGCCGACGTCATCCTTGGCAAGGGTCATGGGAACTTCGAGACTTGCCACTCACTGCCGGGAAACATCTATTCTCTTTTGAAAGCAAAATGCAACGTGGTCGCCGACGCGCTTGGAGTGGAACCCGGCGACATAGCATTCCATCACGCGCGCCGCGGCCCCGGAAAAGACCTTAGACATCAGACCACACCTCGGCTATGCTCGCCATTATGAATTCACGATGGTCAGACTGGTCAAGATGGTCCCTGCAGCTCCTCAAGGTATGGGGCATTCCCATCAGGCTTCACGCCTCTGTCATTCTGATCGTTCCGCTTCTTTTCTTCATGGACGTCAGTTCAGCAAAGTTGTTCCTGTTCTTTCTGGCAGGCATGCTGACTTCAATTACACTACACGAGCTCGGGCATTGTTTCATGGCCATGCGGCAGGGATGCCGCGTGAACGAAATTCTGCTCCTCTTCCCCATCGGCGGGATGGCAAGAATGGATCACATCTCAACGCGTCCCCGCGATGAGGCCCTGATGGCCATAGCCGGTCCAATCGTCAGCCTTACCCTGTTCGTCGCGCTTTTTTTTGGCGGCAAGTTTCTGCCGCTCACGCCCCTGGGGGTGGATATTCTGAGAATTCATTTCGTCGCCAACATCATCCAGCTTCTCGGAATTGCAAATCTCATCCTGTTCGGATTCAACCTTATTCCTGCTTTTCCTATGGATGGCGGCCGGATTCTCCGGGCATGGCTCTCCAATCGTCTGGGACGACTGCGTGCAACATTCGTTGCCTCACTGCTGGGCAAAGCGGGCGCGGTCATCCTGCTTCTCGCCGGAATCAGTTTACAGACCTGTCAAATCCTGCCACTGGGTTTAATATCGGTTTTTGTTTACATCCTCGCTGGTCAGGAGTACCGGACTGTCGAGCGGCAGGAAGGACTCAAAGCGTTCGGTTTCGATCCATCCGGCAAGCCATCCGAAGAAGACTGGCAGGACAGGGTGGTAATCGGTCCTCCTCCATACAAGACAACCGGAAAACCTCAAACCGCAACTCCCATCGTCCGCGAACGCCGGCGAAGTCCTCGACAGTAGAGCAAAACAGAGACTGTCCCGAATGGCACTAAGACAAGCCAGTATTACGAACTATTCCGTAAATCTTGTCGTCAACTATGTTCTTCCGCAGGAAGCTTACGACAAAGGTACGATGTAGTTAAGAACGCATCCTAATCTGAATCCTAATCTGAATCCGGCCTCAACCTTCATAGCACCTCTACACTAACGGTCATGAATACGAGCTTTGGCCATGAGAAGCTGAGTGTATACAAGGTCATTGAATATTCCGCATTGGTTATTGGCACAGCCTGTTCCGCCGCATGTCAGGATCATGTCCCGCGACGGAGTGCAAATGTCTGTATTAATCGTTATCGGATCTGAGCTGAAATCGATTACGAGTGCGACAACGAGTGCGATCACGATTAGAATTGAACGGAAACAGTGTCAAACGGAAGTCAGGCCCGTGACATTATTGGATTATTGGATTATTCTTGAATCCAGGCTCCGATACCTGTATAAAGCCCTTATTGGTTTAGAATGTCTGATTCTTAACGGTGGTAAAGCACAAAGACAGGATTCAGCAAAGAAACAGTGGTAACTGGTTGCGCGACCAAGAAGGATACTTTGTGAAAAGAATACTTTGCGTTGATGACGAGGGAGTAATCCTGGAATGCTTTGAACGCACACTTGGAATCAAGGGTTATACAGTTTCGACAACAAGCGATTCAGAGAAGGCCCTCGAGATCATCGGCAAGGAGGACTTTGACCTCATAATGCTCGACGTGAACATGCCAAAAGCCAATGGCTTCGAGATCTACGAGCAGATCAAAAAGAATAACAAGCCCGTGGCCGTACTTTTTGTTACTGGCTACCCGGCCTCATTCACCAGCCAGTCGGAACCGGTAGCACACTTGTGGAAAGACGAATTCTCAGACGGCAACACGGATATCCTCTACAAACCTTTTCATATCGAGACACTGATTGAAAAAGTTGAGGGCCTCATCGGCCCCGTGGAAGGCTCAGATTGAGAATCGGCGAACAAAGAATTCTTGAAGTCAATCGGGACGTCCGGCGGGCAATGGTCATGCACTGGATTGACCTCGGGAGACTTTCAGTTCACACCCAGAAAGACCGCGTACACATACGCGGCTCACTGCTGAAGCTGCCGGGTGCCGATTCGCCACTGACCTCATCAGGCGTGGATATAATCTTCAAGAAAATCAAACTGGCCGCAGGCAATAGACGGTTACATATCGAGTTCGACAACTGGAACATGAACGCGTCCTCAGGCGCATGGGAACCTTGCGGCGCAAAGGACCCTCCCGGTATCAAGGCAGGTCGTTTCGAGCAGGACTCGTCAACCCAGACATCCTACAAGATCGAAGAGTAATCATCACTCCGCAACTATGGCCGCCTCGCCCGCCTGTATGCTGTCATAAGATTATTGGTCGAAGAATCGTGGCGGAGCTCAACATCCTTCTCTGACTGCAGTTCCGGAAGAATTTTCTTCGCCAGGAGTTTCCCGAGCTGCACACCCCACTGATCAAAGGAGAAGATGTTCCAGATTACCCCCTGAACAAACACCTTGTGCTCGTATAATGCGATGAGCGCCCCGAATACGGCTGGAGTGAGATTGTCGGCCACAATCGTGTTTGATGGCCGATTGCCCTCGAAGACTCTGTGAGGCATGACATATTCAGATACACCGCCTCCCGCACTGAGATCTGCCAGAGTCAGGCCAAAGGCAAGCGCTTCCGTCTGGGCAAAGAAGTTCGCCATGAGTTTGTCATGCTGTGCGACCCCGGACATGGGCAGTCGATGGAATCCAATAAAGTCAGCCGGAATCAGTTTGGTCCCCTGATGAATCAACTGATAGAAGGCGTGCTGCCCGTTCGTACCAGGCGCTCCCCACACCACCGGCCCGGTCTGCCAGGCGGTCTTAGCGCCGCGCTTGTCAACGCTCTTGCCATTGCTCTCCATGTCCAGCTGTTGAAGGTAAGCAGGAAAGCTGGCCAGATTCTGACTGTATGGAAGCACCGCATAGCTCTGCGCTCCGAAGAAGTTATTGTACCAGATCCCGAGCATAGCAAGGATCACGGGCATATTGCGATCGAACGGCTCAGACGCAAAATGACAATCCATTGAATGAAACCCACCTAGCATCTCCATGAAACGTTCCGGACCAATAGCCACCATCAACGGCAATCCAATGGCCGAACACAACGAATACCGGCCACCCACCCATTCCCAGAATTCGAACATATTTGCCGGATCTATCCCGAATTCAGCGACTGCTTTCGCATTAGTGGATACCGCCACGAAATGCCGCGCAATTGATTTCTCATCACGCAGCGCCTCCAGACTCCAAGCGCGGGCAAGCCCGGCGTTAGCCATGGTCTCTTCAGTGGTAAAGGTCTTGGATGCCACAATGAAAAGAGTCTCGGCCGGATTCAAGTCCCAGGTTTGTTCGCGAAAATCACTCTCGTCCACGTTGGATACAAACCTGACAACAAGGTTGCGATCGGTATAGGGCTTCAAGGCATCATAGGCCATCGCCGGTCCGAGATGCGAACCGCCGATACCGATATTAACCACGTTCCTGATGGGCATTCCCGAGTACCCGCGCCAGGTTCCATCACGGATATCCACCGCAAACAGCTTCATCTTCGCCAGAACGGCCTGGACCTCAGGCATCACATCACAGTTGTTAACCATGATTGGATCGCCGGACATATTTCTGAGAGCCACATGCAATACGGGGCGGCCTTCCGTCTCATTGATCGGCTGGCCACTGAACATATCAGCTATTGCCTGACGGAGCTTGCAGGCTTTTGCCAGCGCAAAAAGCTTTTCCATGGTCTCCATGCTGATGCGGTTCTTGGAATAGTCGAGGCAGAGCCCGGCCGCCTGCAGCGTAAAACGATCAGCCCGGCTATAATCCAGCCTGAACAAGTCCCGGAGATGAAGTGCCTGCTCCTGCTCATAAAGAGCCTCCAGCGCCGTCCATTCCTTCAATCCTATGGGAGTCACATTCTTCATTCTGATTTCACTCCTGATTACATCCGTGGTTTCCCCGGTCGACTTGAACAGCTACCATTCGCGTACGTATCACGACCACCAGCTGCAGTCAATAGTTGCCAGCAAAAGCAGTAGAGGTTCAGTGCCAAACGCGCCCAAACCAGCCACCAACCTTAAATTCGCCTTGTGTTGCAGGAGAGGATGAATAACACTGCCCCATTAAAGAGTAATCAAAGCCGGACCAGCAACAGGTTGCGCACAAATGGCAGATGACGAAAACAGCGATTCAGACAAATCGGTGAGAGATCCGCTCGCTCTGGAAAGAACCGCGCTGGCGAACGAACGCACTCTCCTTTCATACATACGCACTTCAATAATGCTGTTCGCAACCTCAGTGACACTGCTTTATCTGGCTAATGACATAAGAGTGTCTGCTGTTGGAATCGCCGTCTTCCTCGCCGCCGTCTTCACTGCATTATTCGGCACATGGCGCTACCGCTCACTGCAGCGAAAGATTGCCACCGAAGCCCGCCAGCGATAATAACGGGTCAATGTCGCCTCGCGGACTCTGAGGCAAGTTGGGGGGACTGGCTTAGATGAAGAATGTACTAAAGGCTATTGATGAGAAACGAACACCGTAGCCGTTTCAATCCATACGTCCTGACAATGTGTGACATTCTCATCCAGGCCGACCTATTCTACCCGCTTTGTTCTCATGCCATTTCGTACGGGCGCATGGTAATTCCAGTATGCGTTCGCACAACTTGAGGAGCAGAAGGTCCTGTCGCGTGATTTCCTGATAATCTTCGCCCTGAACTTCTTCTTGCAAATCACGCACTTGAACATATGGAGTGCGGGTTTGAGCATCGACTTCAGAACGAAAAGCACCTGTTTCGTTCCGAATTGAGAGGGAAGCTGGATGCCATCAACTTTACCTTCATTGAACCAGTTTGCAACGGTTCCACTATGTACACCCAACATTTCTGCAGCGATTATAGGCCGAACGTACACTTTTCCCTTATGCCGGATGTGTCCTCTTTGCAACTTCTTCATAGATTCCCCCATATAAGTGGTTGAGTGAAAGTGAGGTAAGATAGCCTGATTATCAACGTAATCAATCAGAAAGCGGAATATCGGAATCGCCTGTAAAAGCAACAGTTACAGGAGAGCAAGAAGTACTGGCGGAGAGGGTGGGGTTCGAACCCACGGTCCCCGGTAAAGAGGACACACGCTTTCCAGGCGTGCCCAATCGACCACTCTGGCACCTCTCCAATATCTTCGCGAGGGAATGAAATCTAGCTAACCACAGGGGAAACATCCAGTCCAAATCCAGTCCAAATGGGCTATACGTCAATGACCGGGCCCTTGCCTGGAGGCGGTCTGCGGCGATCCGGGCCGATCGTGCTGGTTCGATTGATCACGAGTCCCCGCCGGTTGCGCGGGTAGCCCAGAACCATGCTCACAATACTGATGACCAAACTACCGCCAAACGCCGCCCAGAAGTCGCGGACTTCAAACCCTTTTACCAACCAGCACGTCAACCTCAACAGCAGCGCATTAATGACCAGGAGAAATACTCCGAACGTCAGCACGATGAACGGCAGGGAAACAAGATTGAGAATCGGCCGCACAAACGTGTTGAGAATACTGAGCACCAGCGAGGCTATCACCAGGTTCTGCCAATTTTGATGATAGTCTATACCTGGCACTACACTTGCGGCAACCCACACCGCAAGGGTCAATATAAACCATCGTACTAGAATCATTTTCATATCGGGGTGAAAGATAGCAGTGCGCCAGTTCGCGTGCAATAGTACAGTTACAGAGTTACAGAGTTACAGAGTGGCAGGGCTTCAAATGCTCCCGATCGCTCCCCAGAGCGGAAGGAAGACACTTAACGCAATGAAGAGCACGATGATGCCTGCAAAAACAATCAGGATTGGTTGAATCAACGCCGGCAACATGTTGAGAACAGCCTCGACATCCTGCTCATAATATACCGCTGCAGAATCGAGCATCGCGTCAACACGTCCGCTTTTCTCGCCGCTTCGCATCATCTCGACAAGGGTTGCCGGAATAATTCGTTCCCTCGCGAGCGCGGAGGAAAGCAGCTCCCCGCGCTCAACCGCCGCGCGAGAACGGAGTATGGCGCTTTCAATCACGCTGTTTCCTGTGGCCATAGCCGAAAGATCAAGAGCCTTCAGAACCGGGACCCCAGCCTGGACAAGCGACCCATAGACGCGCGAGAATCTGGCAATAGCGGTCTTGCGTGCGATACCGCCGGCAACCGGCACCCACAACACGCATGCCTGGAAAAACCGGGCTCCGCTCCAGGTTCGCTTAATCAGGGTAGCCAGAACTACGAGAATGACAAAACCAACAAGGACCCATGCGCCCCAATCGCACAGCCATGTTCCAAACCGCAAGACCAACCTTGTCGGAAGTGGTGCAGTCTGCCCTTCCATAAAACCGGCCAGTATGGGAAGAATAAAAACCGCAAGAAACACAGAAACAGCGAGGGCAATAGTCAGAACCACCAATGGATACACCGTCGCGGACCGAACTCCCTTCCTCAGCTTGACCGACGCGGCCTGCATATCGGCTATGCGAACCATAGTCTCGGACAGTCTGCCGCTCGATTCTGCCGCCTTGATCATTCCGACGACCACCATGTCGAAGGTGCCTGGCAGCGCACCCATAGCTGCCGACAGCGTGACCCCGGCCTCAACACTCCCTCTCAACTGGCGGGCAACTGCACCAATCCTTCCCCGCGACTGGCCTTCCTCGGATCGAAGGCAGCTGACCAGGGGCATACCGGCTCCCAGCATTGCGCCGACAGACCTGAAGAAGCGCGATTGCACCTCCTGCCCCACTCTCGTTGTTCTGTTTATCACGTTCGGGATAATACGTCAGTTGTCCGTCAAATGCAATAAACCCATGCTGCACGGTCACGGAGTCGCATCGACGTGCAGCAACCATTCACCTCGCTCTGCGATTCCATATCCGCATATCCGGTTTTATCCAGCCCCGGTTTTGGCGTTTATCTGTCAGGTTTATCTTGCAGAGTGAGGCGATTCGGCGCATAATCCCGATACGTTTTTCTTCGGGCTACGGTTTATTGGCACTTTACGGAGTTAACCACCGGTGATCCCTGACAACCAGATAAGGAATAACCATGCATAAAACCATTAATCACCTCGTTCAATTGCAGGAATTAAGACTAGCCAGGGAGCAGGAAGCCTTCATGGGCGGAAGCAGACTGGAACAACTGGACGAGGCGATAGGCGGCCTCACGGAACAACTACCGCCAAGCGTGAAGTCTGTGTTCCTGAAACTCCAGAAGAAAGATACCGTTGCGATAGTGCCGATCTCAGCAGGCGTTTGCAGCACCTGCGGCATGAAACTTCCGATAAGCCTTGTCCAGTCTGTCCGGGCGGAGAAGGAGATCCATCCCTGCCCGAACTGCAGCAAGATACTCTACTACATTGACGAACCAGCCCGAAGCGTTGCACGAAAGCAAAGGCGCACCGATCCACAAAGGGTGGGAATAGACCGCTTCTCCGCAGCCGAGCTGATGATTCCAAGACTCACCGCCACCAACAGAGACTCCGCCGTGCGGGAGCTTGCGGACAAGATGGAAAAAGAAGGCTTTGTTGAAAAGGCAGATAAACTTACTGAGGCCGCCTTGAAGCGTGAAGCAATCCTCGGTACCGCTGTCGACCACGGTCTGGCGTTCCCGCACGTGCGTGGCGTGGAGGGAGGCGGACTTACTCTCGCTCTCGGAATATCAGAAAAAGGCATCGCGTTCAACTCGGACCCGAAGCACCTGACTCACGTCATGTTCTTCATGGTAATTCCAACAGCAGCTACGGCTTTCTACCTGAAATTGATTGCCGGCCTGGCTGAGACTTTCATGCCAAACGAAGCAAGAAATTCATTGCTGGCAGAAGAAGATCCCCTGAAGCTGTGGAAGTTACTGAAGAAACTGACACGGCGCTCAATCACTTGATTGCAGCGTTAAAGCTTCTTCACGAACAGCCCGATGCGCCTCACCGCTTCCTTGATATCGTCAAGATCTGTCGAGAAGGAGCAGCGCAGATAACCTTCACCTGAGGGTCCAAATGCCGTCCCCGGCACACAGGCCACGTTCTGTTCATTCAGCAACTTCAGGGCAAAATCCCGGGAAGCCATGCCGAAGTTGCCAATATACGGGAATGCATAGAAAGCGCCACTGGGCTTGTGACAGGACAGCCCGATCTCATTAAGACCCTGCCAGATGAAATTACGCCTCTCCTCATATGCGCATCTCATCTCTTCCACATCAGCACGGGAATGCTTATGGAGGGCTTCAACCGCCGCCTTCTGGCTCAGGATTGGAGCACACATTATGGCGTACTGGTGAATTTTCACCATTGTCTCTATCAAGTCCGGCGGGGCACAGGCATAGCCAAGGCGAAATCCTGTCATGGCCCAGGCCTTGGAAAATCCGTGCAGGAATACGGTACGCTCCTTCATGCCCGGCAAGGCAGCAATGCTGAGGCGTTCGCCATCAAACGTGAGCTCTGAATAGATCTCGTCGGTTATGACCACAATATCGTGCTCAATGGCAAAGTCGGCTATTCCCTTCAGATCCTCCCTGGTAACGACTGCACCTGTTGGATTTGTCGGAAAATTAAGCAGCAGGGCTTTTGTCCTGTCCGTTACTTTCTTCTCGAGCATCTCCCGTGTCAGGCGGAAACCATTGTCCCTGGTTGTCCCGACGGCCACGGCTTTGCCATGCGCGAACTGAACAAGAGGCGCATAGCACACATAGCAGGGCTCGTGATACAGTACCTCGTCGCCCGGATTAACCACTGCACGGATTGCCATGTCCAGCGCTTCACTTACACCAACAGTGACCAAAATTTCAGTCTCGGAATTATATACAACGTTGAATGCCTCCTTAACATAGGCACTCAGGCTGTTTCTAAGTGATTCAAGCCCCCGGTTGGAGGTATAGCTCGTGGCTCCGCAGTCGAGCGCGTACATGGCCGCTTCACGAATGTGCCATGGCGTCACAAAATCGGGTTCGCCGATGCCCAGGCTGATTACATCCTTCCGTGAACTCACGATGTCAAAGAATTCACGGATTCCGGATGGCGGCACATCCAGAAGGTGTGAGGCAATAAAATTGCGCGGAGTCCGCTCAGGGCGAGACTTTGAGCCGTTCTTGTTCATCTTTTATCTCCATCAGGAGCCCACGCTCTTTGTAGGTCCTGAGCATAAAATGTGTTGATGTCGAAACAACCCCGGTCATTGTGGCCAATTTCTCGGCAACAAACGACGCAACTTCCCTCAGGTCATTGCCGCTGATCATAACCATCAGGTCATACCCGCCTGACATCAGATACAGCGCTTCAACTTCCGGAAACCTTGCTATCCGCCCGGCCAGCCGGTCAAATCCGCCTTCGCGAACAGGCGTGGTTTTCACCTCAATCACCGCGGAGACCCTTTTCAAGTTCAAAGAGTCCTCGTTAACAATGGCCTGATACCCCAGGATTATTCCGGATTTTTCGTAATCTTTAATCTTCGCCTTCACATCCGCTTCCGGCACATCCAGCAGCTTTGCAAGGTTCGCGGGCGTTTCGAGAGCGTTCTGCTTCAGCAGCTTCAAAAGTTTGTCCATAAAGCCTCCGAGTCTCGTTTGCCATCCATCAGTTCAAACGCAGCACCATCTAACATGCCGTCCGCGACAGTTCAAGCTGCAATAGAGCTACGGGAAGAGAGGGGGCGCATCTGCGATTTGGTGCAGTTAGGCCGCTAGGAGCGAGGCG
>JBAXMA010000005.1:0-38148 GCA_037134535.1 bacterium | reverse complement strand
GCGTAGAGGGTGCCGAATTCGGACGGATGGCTCCTGCAGGTGTCGATGATTCCACGCAGCGAGTTATTAATTACTGGGGACGGTCCCCCAGATTGCGCCACTATCACATTCTTAGGCATCTCTTCTCCTTCTAAGTTATGGCCGTGGGACGCGGCCGGCTATTCCTGAGTTGCGAGTTCAAGTAATTCTGACGCGAAACGGTTCGTCGGCTTCAATATCCTGCATCCATTTGTATCTGTCCACACGAAACCCCGCTGTTCGAGCTTCTTCAGATGGCGGGCCAGGGCGAAACGAGAGATTCCGGTACGCGATCTCAATGACGGGATTGTGTGGCATCCTGAGCGGAGTGCGATGACGATGGCGATGCGGCGCGGGTGCGTGAAAGCTGTTGTCTTGCGGTAGATCAGTTCAATGGGTTGTTTCTCAACAGCGAAGGCGTGTGCAAGTTCCCTGAGAAGGGGAACGGCACCCTGCACGGACTTGTCGGCAAATGGCCGGTATCGCACCCATTTGCCTGACCTGCGAGCCTGCAATAGGCCTCTTGCATTCAGTTCGCGAGTATATCGGCTCGTGACCGGGACCTGTAGATTCAGCCGCGACGCAATCATCGTGACGGTCAGGCCGGGATTGCGGAACAACTCGCAGAGTATCGCCAAGCGCTTTCTATTTGCGAGGACCCGGCACGTCCGCCAGAGCGTTGGACTGAGTTTTCCTGACATCCCGTCACTCATGAGCACACTTTACAAAGTGTGCTCATGAGGTGCAAGAGAAACCGGGCCTGAGCGGAATCACTCATGGCATGTATTGTGGTAGAGTGTGATGTCACGGTACACGAGAGCCCGCACCGGTGCTCCTTTGCCATGGCGGAAGTTCGGGCAGGAGACTGTCAAAAATGGAGATGAGTTTCTTTTCATAGTCACCGCCAAATGTCCCGGTCAGAAATTTGTCGAATGCCTCGGAATGGAAAAGACGCCACGACTCCTCCTCGTGCCCCGGATTGATCGGGTAGAAGAACGCACCGTTGGCGCGAGCGGCCTTGAAATCACCGGGAGCATCGCCGATCATTAATATGCGGCTCACGGGGTATCGGTTCTTCGTGGCCATCGCAATATGCTCGGTCTTCGTCCCGAGTTCCTGCCCGGCTATGACCGCAACGTAGTGCTCAACACGATTCTCTTTCCACTCCCGGACCAGTGCCTCTTCGGGCGTCTGCGAAACCACGATCATGTCGGAATTCCTCGACATCTTCTCCAGGCTTTCCTTGACCCACTTGAACGGGGGCAGCTGCTTGACGGTCTTTTCTATGTTGACGTTCACCTGCTTGCTCCACTCGAGGACATGCATCAACTCCCTGCTGCCAGTCCTCTCCGCCTCTGCCTGAAGCGTTGCATTGCTCAGCGGTATTCCAGAATCGACGTATTTCTTAAGGTCGTGAAGAACAGGTAGCACCAGTCCTGAAGCCTTCGCCTCGGGTCTGTCCCGCATGAGACCGAGCGTCATCAGCAGGGCAGGGAACCTGTTGATGCCCCGCCACTTCGAGTAGAGGTTTGAGAACTCCGCACATTCGCGCACGTATTTCTCGATCTTCTCGAGCCCCCAGAATTTCACAATCTCCGCGTGGAAACACTGCTTCTGCTTGATTTCCATGGTCGGGAACACGCACCCATCAGAGTCGATGCCTACGAAGGAATCATGGGCCGGTTTGAAGTTGATCAATACGTCTTTCGGATTATTGCTCATAGTTGAGTTTGTCCTTATACCACATATGCCGATGACGCTGTTGAACCGCCATGGCCGGTCCAGTCGGTATGGAAGAATTCCCCGCGAGGCTTATCTATACGTTCGTAGGTGTGGGCCCCGAAGTAGTCCCTCTGTGCCTGCAGCAGATTGGCAGGAAGGCGGGCGCTTCGGTAGGCATCGTAGTAACTTAGTCCCGATGCCATCGATGGGACTGGAATTCCGAGATCCACTGCCATCTTTATCACGTTACGCCACGGCCGCTGAGCCTTGTTGATGACCTTCTTGAAATAGGGATCGAGCAGCAGGTTTGCCTGGTCTGGCCTCTTTTTAAAACCATCCTTGATCGTGTCTAGAAACTGTGCCCTGATGATGCATCCGGCCCGCCACAATAAGGCAATCTCGCCAAAGTTGAGGTTCCACTTGTTCTCCGCCGAGGCTGCCCGCAGTAATTGGAAACCCTGCGCGTAGGAGCATATCTTGGATGCGTACAGAGCGTCGTGCAACTGCGTGATGAAGGTCGCCTTGTCCTTGCGGAAGGTTTTCCGCAGACCCTTGAGCTGAGTGCTTGCGGCAACGCGTTCTTCCTTGAGCGCGGAGATGCATCTTGCGAATACAGCCTCGGTGATCTGAGGGATTGGAATACCCAGATCCAGGCCCGCCTGTGAAGTCCACTTGCCAGTGCCTTTCTGCCCCGCCGTATCCAGAATGACATCAACCGTGGGCTTGCCAGTTTCGGGATCTTTGACAGCAAGTATATCGGCAGTGATCCCGATGAGATACGAATCGAGCACGCCCTTGTTCCAGTCGGCGAACACCTTCTGCATCTCCTCAGCAGGCATTCCCAGGCCAACGGACATGATGTGGTAGGTCTCGCAGATCAGCTGCATATCGCTGTATTCAATGCCATTGTGGACCATCTTTACGAAATGGCCGGCTCCGTCCGGCCCGATCCACTCGCAACAAGGCGAACCGTTCGGTGCTTTTGCTGCAATTGCCTGAAAAATCGGCTTAACATGGACCCAGGCGTTCTGATTGCCTCCAGGCATTATAGACGGTCCTTTCAGCGCGCCCTCTTCGCCGCCGGAAACACCTGTGCCGATGTAGAGAATGCCTTTTTCTTCCAGATATCTGGTTCGCCTGATCGTATCCGGAAAATGGCTGTTGCCGCCGTCGATCAGGATATCGCCCTGGTTGAGGTGGGGAATGATCTGTTAGATGAATTCATCCACAGCCTTGCCGGCCTTGACCATCAGC
Organism: bacterium; assembly: GCA_037134535.1. Classification (GTDB taxonomy): domain Bacteria; phylum Verrucomicrobiota; class Kiritimatiellia; order SPBP01; family SPBP01; genus JBAXKQ01. Next base: position 35,154 of record JBAXMA010000005.1, on the reverse strand, counting down.
ATGATCTTGCGTGGAGATTTCAGGCTCGCCACAAGTTCGTCGATGCTATGGCAGCCGATGAGCTTCTTGCCATTGCCGCGGCCATTGATGAAGTCGTCAACCTTGCTGACAGTACGGTTGTAGCAGGCCACCGTGAAGCCTTTGTTTTCCATGTTGAGAATCAGATTCTCACCCATTACGGCAAGCCCCACGAGTCCGATATCAGCTTTAATTGTCACTATGTGTCCTCCCATCAGGAATCCTGATGCCGTTTATATGTGTATTTACTGGTCCCGCTTCAGCGTGAAGAGGGTACATACTACAGCACCGCATGTCGCGCAAAGCTTTTCGATGGCTCGGCGCAGGATTGTCCGGAATCATTCGGTTGGGACATGATGAGTTCTTCTGCTGCGTAGCGGGCTTTTTCCTGCCATGAAGGTGCGTGAAATAAGTACCGTCAATGCCATAAGGATCACAGTGACAATAATCCAGGTCGGCACCTTCTTCACTTGGATAGCACCGCTTTGAACATGGCTACCACGTTTGTCGCTGTCTGCCAGGAGATCTGCTTCAAGAGTTCATCTTGACACATTGGAGCCGATATCACAGAACAACCAGACAGCGTATCAAGCGCGCGTTGAAAACTCATATTGAGCAAGTTCCGATCTGAAAGACGTTCACGGGGTCTTGAGTTGGTACAAAGTCCCAGGCGTTACGCCGAAGCTGAGGCGTGGGCCATTACGCTTTGCCGTAATCGGCAGGCCGGCAGAGTCCGTTATCTGGCAGCGGGCCGGTGCGTTGGCTATCACGCAAGAACCGGAGATCATCCCCTTGATCGTAGCGCTGACCAGCGTGCCTTCTGTCCATTCCATTCCGATTGTGAAGCCGCCGCGGGCCCTCAACCCGGTTACGCGGCCGTTTGGCCAGACTGCCGGCAGGGCCGGCAGTAGCCGCAGTTCGCCGCCCTCGCTTTGAAGCAGCATTTCCAGCACTGCCGCAGAGCCACCCAGATTGCCTTCAATCTGAAAGATGCGGGGAGGATGAAGGTCGAGGAGTGTGTCGGTCGCAAAGTCGGTAATCAGGTGGTTGAGATGATCCCATGCCTCGTGAGATCTTCCAAGCCGTGCAAACAGGCAGGCTGTCCACGCACGGCTCCAACCGGTATGTGCACCACCAGCGGCCAGTCGGCGTTCAAGCGAAACCGTTCCAGCACGCCACAGGTCAGGCGTCTTGTCGGGGCTCAGCATGTCGCCTGGAAACAGCCCGATCAAATGCGAGACATGGCGATGGGCCGGTTCGACTTCTTCGAAATCCTCGTTCCATTCCTGCAATTGACCGTGGCGACCTATCTTCAACTGCGGCAGGTGGTCAATCATTCCCTGCCATTGCCGGCGCTTCTCATCGTCAACGCCGAGCAGACCGGCTGATTGAATTGCGTAACGGAGGGATTCGCGGGCAAAGATGACATCCATTGTAGATGAGACGCCAATGCTGACGGGTAAGTCGCCGCCGCCAGCAAATCTGTTCTCGGGAGATTGTGATGGGACGATCTGCAGTATGCCATTCTCATCTTCGATGAGGTAGTCTTCGTAGAATGCTGCCACCTCTTTGAAGAACGGGTAGGCACGGTTTCGCAGGTACTCGAGGTCCGGCGCGTATTCGTAGTGCCACCACATGTGCTGGGCCAGCCACGGGGCTGCGCCGATCCACACCGCCCAGCCGTAGGACTCAGGCGTGGAGCGGCCCCATGCATCGGTCTGAATGGGATACCACACGCCGCGGCAGCCATACAGGTCCTTTGCGGCTTTGCGTGCGTGCGGGACGAAACGCTCGATGTGCTGAAGAAGGGCCTCAGTGTATCGCTGCATTCCTGCAGGTTCGGCAATCCAGTAATTCATCTGCAGGTTGATGTCGTGGTGATAGTCGCTCTCCCATGGCGGGAACAGATCCTCATTCCATTTACCCTGCAGGCTGGCTGGCAGGGTTGCAAGGGCTGAGGACGCACAAAGGAGATAGCGGCCGAAGTTGAAGTAGAGCAGGGCGAGATGTGGATCCGGCTTCCCCGCCCGAAGGCGGCGAATACGTTCATCCGTCGGCATTGCCGGTTCATCGAGCTGCAGATCAAGGCTCATGCTGCCGAAGTGCTTCCCGTGTTCCTTGACGTGCGAGTTATACAGGTTGTCCCAGTCAATGGGTGACTTCAATTTCCGTGCGTTACACTCGTCAGCTGCCTTTATGTCACGCGCTGAGACACCGATATCGATCGCGAATACCACTTCTGTAATCGCATGGAGCAGGAGTTTGCGACCGTCGATGACTTTGGCCTCTCCACCCTTGTGCCAGGCGGCGCTCTGCACGCGGAAGTCTATTCCGCCGCTGATGCTGCCATCCATCGTTATCACGTCGGTACTGGTGTCGAATGTGAGTGCACAATCCGGAGAGTGATTTCTGTCCAGCCATGCCACACAGTCGAATGGGGCGCCGCCTTGTTCTATCCGCACGAGGATAACATCTTCGACAAGATGTGCTATATAAGTGCGGGTGTGCTTCGATCCGACCGCATAGGACACTGTTACGCCTGAAGTCTCCATATCCAGCGTCCTGGTATAATCGTAGACAAAGCCGTGGCTGAACTCCAGATACAGGTCGCCGGCGGGTTGGTAGGGGTCGACCCTGTTAGGCTGCCCGCTCATTCCGCCTGGTCCGCCGAACGCTTCATTTGCCGCCTTGCCGCCTTCAACATAGTCACCCTTCAGCAGAAGCCTGCGGACTTCCGGCAGCAGATGGTTCCTGACCTCAGTGTCGCGGTTGCGATTGCAGCCACGCCACAGCCATTCATGATTCAGTGCAATGCGTTCACGCTTGTAAGTGCCCATAACCATGGCCGCCAAACGGCCATTGCCAATCGGTAACCCGTCCATCCAATCCTTCGCAGGCGATTTATACCAGAGCTTCATTGTGTTGGCGTTCCCTCAGCGTACCAGATGACTGATGCCTCATAATCCATTGAGCCCTCTCCCATGCCCCACGCTTCCATCTCAAATCTAGCCCAGCGGCGGAATGGAAGCGTATCCAACAAGTGCGTCCGATGCATGCTGGCGATCCGCCGGTTCTTTTGTGAACTGTCGGTCCTGGTCTGGGCCCTGAACGGGTGCTCGAAAAGCTCATTTGAGCACCATGCAAAACCGAAGTAATCCTCGGTCCCTGTTCCGCGCCAGGCCGGTTCGGCCATTTGATCGAGCCAGATAATGTGGTCTCCCTCTCCCCACCACTTGTCGCTGTTGCTGTCCACCCTGATTGCGCACTGGACAATTCGGCCGCAGCCGAGAACCTCGACAAGGGTAAGCACGTTTGGCTGGCGCAGGTCAAGGTACTTGTTCTTGGAGTAGTTGGCATGGAGCCGGAGCATGGAGGAGGTGTCGTCCTGTGAAACTACCAAGGTTGTCACCTGAACTTTCAGTGCGACTTTTCCCTCATTGCGCAGGAGCATATGCGATCCCGGTCCGAACGGCATCTGCCATCGTGTCGAAATCACGGATTCGCTGAGAACGGATGCAAATGATCTCGTGTTCTCACATTCACTGGAGACTCCAACAAACATGCTCAACGGACACATCACAGCAGGTCTGTCGCTCCCATCCCAGTATGCTTCGATCCAGAGATTGGAAAGGGCCTTCTTTGACGGAGCAGTGACCTCAAGATATTGCAGGATTCCATTTGTCGGTGTTTCCATGAAAGACTGACCGGCTCCGACCGGCAGATCTAGATTCACTGTAACAGGCCGGGCATCCTGGGGAGTAGCACTCTGCGTTGCGGTGAACAGAGAGGCGAGTGAACGGAGAAGGGGGGTAGATTCGGCCACCTCGCGAGCATCGAACGGGTGGATTTGGGATGTGCCGTCGAGAGCATTCCATGCGATCTGGTAGTAGAGACCGGCCAGTTCCTGTCTATCTTTGGCCCTAAGCACAACTTTCAGGTGCTGTTTGTGAATAATTGGGAAGCTGAGGTTGTATCCGTTTGCTGTCACCGATGCAAAAGGGTATTTGCAGGGCAGGAACTCACCGGTCATCATGGCACGAAACGGCATTTCCAGCGCCGCGGCTTCGTTGTCGTCAACAAAGACAAGGACCTTTCCAATAGGATTTGCCGACCACATCCATGTAATTGCTCCGGCCCCCTTGATGTCTGCCAGAGTTGCTTCGACGCCTCCGGCTTTGTCCTCGACTGCAAGGAAGAAACCATGATCGCCATCGCCTTGTATCTCAGGCGCAAGGTAGGCAAGGCAGACCTTGTTCGTGTCCACTGAACTGGAAAACATCAACGAACGCTCGAAGACTTGAGGAGTGCGCGCGAGGTTGCCGAGATCTGCAGCGTTAAGCAACATTGAGGCCCATGACGTGCCAGCCGGTAGTTGCGACTTGATGGTCACGCCTGCGGGCAGTGCCGGAAACTTCTCGCTGTCAGGTTTGCCGCACGACGTGAAGCAGAGACCGGTGGTGACAATGATGAGGGCAAGTGTCTTCATGTAACTCGCTGAGTCTACTGCTTCAGGCCAAGCGCTGCTTTCACAAGCACAGTTGTCTGCCCCCATCGTCCCTTCTTGTTCTCCATGATCTTGTCATAGAGCTCTTCTTCTGTCTGCGGAGGGACTGTTTCTTCCGGCTTCTGCCGGAGTTTTATGGCGTTTGCGGGGCAAGTTGGAACGCAAAGGCCACACCCGATACATCGCTTCAGGTTGACCACGGCTTTGCCGGTGGGGCCGGTAAGGGCAACGGCATTGACCTGACATCTCTTGACGCACTTGCCGCAGTTGGTGCAAGTGTCAGCGTTAACTTCAGCAGAGAAGTTGCTTGCCCAGAAATCTACCGGGCGGGGGATGAACTTGTGGAAGGAAAGCATCCCGCGGCAACAGCCGCAGCAGGAGCAAACAAACTCAGGGTTCTGTGCGTTGGCGGGTTGCAGGACCAACCCGTCATCCTCGTTCTGCTGAAGTATAGCAAGCGCTTCTTCCAGGTTTACCTCGCGTCCGTTCTTTCGTCGCAGTACCATGACAGCTACGTCGTTCATGCCGAGGCAGGTTTCCATGCGTGAGGTCTGTTTACATGGCTTGCCCTTGATGCTTTTCGCTTCGCGGCAGATGCATTTGAGTGCGACGAATGGCCCGCGGGCATTCAGGATCAGTGCCTTGATCTGATCGTAGCTGGCGATGTGATGCTCGACGGGAATGCTCTTATTGACCGGAACGGTCCGCATCTGGGAGGGCTTGACGGCCATGAATGCCTTGCCGTAACCAAGGGTGCTCATGAAGGCATTGGCGTCCTCGAGAAACTCCCTGGTTGGATTGCCATCTTGTGCCTCGTACATGCCGATAACCATCGGCAGTAAATACCAGCTGCTCGTTCCGTTCTTGTCCTTCCATCCGATGGCACCTCTCATGAGCATGCTGTTGAGCAGACGCTCAGTTTGCCCGGCAGGAGACTCTGCGCTGGTTCCGGCGACTACATTGGCCAAAGGGGTTGGCCGATATGAAAGATGCAGAGCAACTTTCGCTTCATCCGGGGTGAACATTCTCTGGAGAAAGCGGATATCAGCGCCTGAACGGGCAGCAGGAAATCCGACTGCCTGCTTGTCCAGGTGCTGTTGCAGGAGGCGGTATACTCCGTCTTCTTGGGCCATTCTTTGTCTCCTTCCGGCAGTCATCTTCAACCTGAACTTGTGACGATGAAATCACTTGTGGGGCTTTGTGGGCAAGTCCTTTCGGCAATTTCTAAATCTCGCCATAGAATCATCATGCCGGGCAATCAGCCACCAGGTGTCTTTAATCTGTTGTCTGCTATAGCGTCGCACAGCGCTTTGAGATTGGCCGGTGGCGTTCCTGATGGAACCTCGCATCCAGCATTTACAATGTATGGGTTCCCGACTTCAACGTAGGCACTCCGGATTGCCTCCCTGATGGATGCCGGAGTTCCGCGTTGCACTGCAGTCACCGGGTCAATGTTGCCGGCTATGGCCACCCGCTGGCCAACCGCTTTTCGAGCGGCGGACAGGCTGACCATGTGGTCGACGTCCAGAATGGATACATTGAGATCGGCAATTCCGGGGAGCAGGTGGGTAATGTTGCCGCAGATGTGGAGTTTTGTGTAGGCGCCCATATCCCGGATGGCTTTCACCAACTTCATCTCCCTGGGCTGAACCAGTCGCTCGTACAAGTCCGGCGAAAGCTGACTGGCTATCGCATCGCCAATCCCTATTGTGTCAGCGCCGGCTTCGATCTGTGCTCGTGCAAATGAAATTCCAACTTCAACGCACAGATCCATAAGCTCGCAGGCGAACTTCTCGTCATCCATTACGTCCATGAGAAAATTCATCGGCGTGCGCAGATCGGCCGCCTCGGCGGCCGGTCCTTCTATCCAGCCAAGAATGGAGTACTCCGATCCGTTTTGCTGCTTGTACAGCCTTGCGGCGTCAACCCGGTCCTTCATTCTTACGGACAGCAATGGACTTGGCTTTATCAGTGTGGATAAATCCCTGGTGTTCTGCAGGGGATGTGAACTCCGTGGTGGTCCATCAGGCACATACTCGATTCTGGAGCCGAATCCTTGTGTTTCTCGATAGGGATCTGAAATGCAGCTCAGTTGGTCGAATCCGAAGTCTTTTGCACATGCCTCGTTCGCTCTTACCAGAACTCTGTAGTCGGATGCGAACTTAGCGTAATCGGTACCGATATGCTCGGCTGCGAACTGCATCAGGATAGGGGTCCGTGGCACAATGTCCACGGGTTTTCCATCAAGCATGCCCTGGTATCTCTGCAGACTGTTCATAGGGGCTCTCTTCTAATTCAACCGTTGAACTCTTTGATGGCATCAAGCATGGCAACAACGTTCCGGACCGGTGTTCCGGCTTGCACGTTGTGGACGGCATTGAAGACAAAACCACCGTTGGGTGACAGCACCTTGCAGCGCTGCAGTACCTCAGTCCTGACACTCTCCGGAGTTCCGAAAGGTAGTGTCTTCTGAGTGTCAACGCCGCCGCCCCAGAAGGTAATCAGGTCGCCGTACTTCTTCTTAAGGTCGTCCGGGTTCATTCCGGAGGCGGAGAACTGTACCGGGTTGACGATGTCGAAGCCGGAGTCAATGAAATGCGGCATGAACTTGGAAACTGCGCCGCATGAGTGTTTGAAGGTCTTCCAGGTTGTGTTCTCGTGCACCCACTTGTTGACCTTTCTGTAATACGGCGCATAAAGCTCTTCATATGTTTCAGGGGAGCAGAAACTTGACGTCTGTGTGCCGAAGTCTGTTCCGCAGACGAACAGCACATCGATGACGTCCCCGACAAAGTTATGAACTTTCGCGAGGTTCTTGAGAGCAATGGCGCATTGATGTTCGAATATCTCCAGCACGTAGTCCTTGCGAGCCACTGTTGAGACATACCATTCCGCTATATCGCGAATGCCCTTCGGGTGTTTAAGGAACGGGGCAGGGACCAGGGCAATATCGCCGAATGCTGTGCCGCCGACGCCGCTGACAACGGCGCGCGTTGACTTGGCTAGTCGTGATGCCTGATCGCGGTAGTGTTTCAGGTCGGCATCTGAAATGGGCTGGAATTCCTCCATGTTGTCTTTGAAGTCCAGTTTGTCTTCATCAATCGGCTGTTGTCTCACGATGGTGTCGAAGAAGTAGCCGCCTTTGGGCATACGACCGCTTGGCGGCACAGAAGTGTCGCCCTGCGGATGGAGGAGCAGATCCCCATTATTGTCCGTTATGGTCCTGAAATGCCGGGACACAAGAAGTTCCTGGCCCCAGGGCGCCCTGAATAGTGTCCAGTTTTCGTTCCGGAACCCGAATATCGTATTGAGAGCAGGGAGAGCGATCGTGTCGATGCCCATGGCATCGAGGAGATCGTCCTCTATTTCGCCAAGCATCTGGTAGGGCTCGCATACCTTAACGGGCCGTTTTTCAAGCCCGTAGTGGTCTCTGAGTTGTGCAACGCATGTGACATGCATGCCGGTCACGGCCGTGCTGCCGAAATCCACGGCAATCCGGTCTGGTGCTTTGTGTTTAAGTGTCTGATTAACTAGTTCTTTACTGGTCATTGGATCCTCATTGGCATTGAAGACAGTACAGTGGTTGTATGCCGCGATATTCCAGTTGGTGGCCGAGCATGTCAACATGAAAGGAACTGTCAGTATGGCCTCAGTTGCGGGGGTGGGGCGCCCTGCTGTCCGTCAGCTGACGGACGCGGCAGGAGCCTGAATTCCGCCCCCGGCGCCGCAAGGGCGCTGGGAGGCCCGCCACGTAGCTGACCCATTACCTGTCAGTCGTTGGATTTGCCTTGGCGTGGCTGTTATGGCATACTCTTGACCACGTCTGGGAGGGCGACAATGTTTGATCTCCTGATAAAGAATGGTGAAGTGATTGACGGCAGCGGGGCGTCAGCCGTGAGGGCCGATGTTGGTGTTACGGGCGACTGCATTTCGGAGGTCGGTGACCTGTCAAATGCTGAAGCGCGATCCGTTGTGGATGCGGCTGGCAAGGTGGTGTGCCCTGGTTTTATTGATGCGCATTCTCACTCTGATGGCTATATCCTGATTCAGCCATCGGCTGACAGCAAGATCTGCCAGGGCATTACAACCGAAGTGACCGGCAACTGCGGTGCGTCGGCTGCACCCCTGATGGGTGACTACCGCATGCCTTCCACCTGGCGGGACAAGCCATATCCCGGCAAATGGAGCACCGTTGCTGAATACCGCAAACTCGTTGAGCAGGTCAGGCCTGCTCCCAATCTTGTGTTCCTGGTGGGACTGAATGCGCTGAGAGCAGGTGTCGTCGGCTATCAAAACCGTCCTGTAACGGATCCGGAGATCAAGGAGATGGCACGGCGGTTGGACCAGGCCCTTGATGAAGGAGCGAGAGGCGTCACTACCGGACTCATCTATGCGCCCGGTACCTTCACTTCGCTCGAGGAGTTAGTGGAAATTACCAGGACAGCTGCAAAGTCCGGTCGTCTTCGCTCGGCGGGTGTTGCGCCCATCTATACGAGTCACATGCGTAGTGAGGGCAAGCGGCTTTTGGAGGCAATTGACGAAGTCATAGCGATAGCAAAAGGCGCCGGTATCCGTGTTCAGATATCGCACCTCAAGACATCCGGTCGCGATAACTGGGAGCTTGTTGACGAAGCCCTTGCGAAGATCCGGGCCGCCCGGGCGTCGGGAATTGATATCAGCGCTGATCGCTACCCTTACACGGCTTCAGACACCGACCTTGATGTCATTTTTCCGACATGGGCCTCCGAAGGCGGTCACAATGCCGTGATGTCACGGTTGAGTGATCCTGTGACGCGGTCAAAGCTCAGGGCTGAACTCCTCCAGGCACGGTCGGAAGAATACTGGAAAGCAGTCATGATCGGTTCTACTGACCATGCCGACAACAGGCAGTTCCAGGGGATGTACCTCACTGACGTGGCCGCAAAACTGGCAATGGATCCTGTAGACGCCGCTCTGTATCTCATAGAGACCGACAAGCTGAAGACCGGCGCATTCTTCTTCGGGATGAGTGAGCCGAACATGTTCAAGATCCTGGCAGAGCCATACGTTATGCTGTGCACTGATGCATCTCTACGTGCACCCACCGGTCTTCTCAGCACTGACCATCCGCATCCCCGTGCCTATGGCAGCTTCCCGCGCTTCCTGAGAATGAGTCTGGACGGGAAGACTGTACCTCTGCCTGAGGCGATACGAAAGATGACTTCCCTCCCGGCGCGCACGTTCAGCCTGCCGGATCGGGGCGTCCTTGCACGAGGGTTTAAGGCAGATGTCGTGGTTTTCGATTCAGGGACCGTTCGTGATAAGGCATGGTTTGATAAGCCGCACCAGCTTGCGGTCGGCATAGATCACGTGGTCGTCAACGGCACGTTGACTTACACTGCAGGGAAATTCACAGGGAACAGGGCTGGTCGCTTCCTGTAGTAGTTCAGACCCTGCAGACGAGACCCTTCAGGTATGTCCCTTCCGGGAATGGCAGGGCAACGGGATGGTCGTCGGGCTGGTTGAGATGGCGGACTATTTGTGCCCGGACTCCAGCATCCAGCGCCGCGTCAGCAACAACCTTCTGGAAGAGATCCGGATCCATGTGGCCTGAGCAGGAAAATGTGAACAGCGTTCCGCCGGGCTTAAGCAGTTTGAAACCAAGCAGGTTGATGTCCTTGTAGCCGCGGCAGGCCCGGTCAAGATGGCCGCGCGAGTCTGCAAACTTAGGCGGGTCGAGCACTATCAGGTCGAACTGTTTGCGGGAGTCGCGGAACTTGCGCAGGAGTTGGAAAGCGTCACCCTCAATCTGCTCAACTTTGCCTGTATCAAGTTCATTCAGTTCAAGGTTACGCTTGGCGAGTTTGAGTGCATCCGCCGAGGCCTCGACCTGTGTTACCCGTGCAGCGCCGCTCTTCAGTGCCCGCACAGAGAATGCTCCCGTGTAGCAGAAGCAGTCCAGCATCTCGACTCCGCTTGCATATTCGGCTAGAATGGCGCGGTTTTCTCTCTGGTCGAGATAGAATCCGGTTTTCTGCCCCTTCTTGAGATCGGCAAGGAACCGACAGCCGCCCTCTCGAATCTCTATCAGTTCCGGAGGCTCTACCCCGGCCAGCAGTCCATCGGCCGCGGGCAGCCCTTCTTTCTCTCTAGCGTCATCAGATGATCGGTCAAGAATGCCTTTGCATGGCATGATCACTGATAATTGCCGGATGATTTCCGCTTTCCAGAACTCGGCTCCGGCGGAGAGAAACTGGCAGACGAGAAAATCGGCATATCTATCAACAATCACTCCGGGCAGCCCATCGGACTCGGCGTTTACCAGTCGGCAGGCACCATCAGGGGCCAACAGGTGTCGTCGCATATTCACGGCCCGTTCAAGCCGGTTCTTGAAGAGGTCAGGCGTGACTTCCTCTGCAGGATCAAATGTCCAGGCGCGGACAGTGATTTGCGAACCACCGGAATAGGCGCCGCGGGCCACAACGGCGCCGTCCGGGGTGCACACGTCCACGGTTTCACCGCTCTGCGGCTTACCGTTAAGCCGCGAGATGGCACCTGAGAATATCCACGGATGACGGCGCAGGACACTCTTGTCTCTTCCTGATTTCAGATAAACTGATGATGGCATGCAGTAAGTAAACCAGTTACGGGCCGCTCAAGCAAGCACCGTGATGTAAGAATCTATACGACGGATCTATACGGACGCCGGGGATGATCTGCGTTTCAGGGATAGCAGGTGCTTTGCCTGTTTCGCTGATATAGGCCTCACGCTGTTGCCGCCACGAATGAGTATCTCGCATGCCAGTTCAAAGAACTCGGCATTCTGGACCACATGCGAGAAGTCGGCCGCCACTGTCGTCTGCCCGTGGTTGCCCATAAGAACCATGTCGTGCGTGCGTATTGCATCGGTAACAGCCTTTGCAAGCTCTCTGGAGCCTGGATCAAGATATGGAATCCTGGCTATCTCGCCGATGTAGAAGGGTATTTCAGGTATCACGAAAAAATTAACTTTTCCGGGACGCCTGCAAGCCATTGCAGTGGCAAAAGGTGTCTGGAAGTGGAGGACAACATTCACTTCGGGCCTTGTTCTCATGATCCCAGCGTGGAATCCCACTTCAACGCTCGCCTTTCTACCGGAAAGAAGGGAGCAGTCTGAGATACGGCATACACAGACATCTGTTGTAGTCAGGCTTCCCATCCAGCTTCGTGACGCCTTGATCAGCATGCGATCGCTATCGATACGCACCGACATATTCCCGCTACTGCAACGCACGAACCCGCGAGCCGCTACTTCGTGACTTGCCTCAACGAATTTATGGACAGTCTGTGCAGATACGTTTCTCATTTCCCAAGGGTACAGATGCGGACTGTGAGAAGCAAGAGACAGATGACTGAAATCCGGTCTTGCCCAACGCTCTTTCACGGCGTAGCTTTTCCTTGTCACCTACCGGTAATTCGAGGTGTGTATTCCATGAAAAAGCGGGCTCACATCATTGTCAACGGACGAGTTCAAGGGGTAGGGTTCAGAATGTGTTCAGTGGACCGGGCAGAGAAGTTGAACCTGGTGGGATGGGTGAGGAATCGCGATGATGGTTGTGTCGAGATCGTAGCAGAGGGTAATGAAACAGACGTTGAGGCCTTTTGTGAATGGTGCAAGACTGGACCGGAATTAGCGAATGTAGTCGGGACCAGGATGACATATTCTGATGCCACGGATGAGTTCGACTCGTTCGGTATCCGGCATAGCCAGCCGTGATGGTGGGAGGAATGGAATGATTGATCTGCATACACATTCGACTTTTTCTGACGGCAGTCTCACCCCTGTTGAGCTTGCTGATCTGGCAGTCAAGGAGAAGCTCACTGCGATTGCGCTTACCGATCACGACACCACTGCCGGCATTTCTGTTTTTCTGGCCGCCTGCAAGGAAAGAAAGCTGATCGGCATCGCCGGGGTGGAGATCAGTGCTGACGTTGACAATGGTACCATGCACATGCTGGGGTATCACGTTGATCCTGGGAATGCAGTGCTCAGTCAGGTTCTTGCCAAGATCCGCAGCGGCCGAGACGACCGTAACAGCCTGATTATTGAGAAGTTGAACCGGATCGGCAAGAATATCACGATGGCAGACGTATTGAAGCACGTGACGGAAGAGGTTGTGGGACGCCCGCATTTTGCCGAGGCTATGATGGACAAGGGATATGTGAGCTCTGTCAAAGAGGCGTTCGATTTCTATCTGGGCAAAGGCAAGGCAGCTTATGTGGACAGGTTCCGGTTTACCCCGGAAATTGGCATTGAATCAATCAAGACGGCTGGCGGCGTGGCTGTTCTTGCCCATCCTGCAACGCTCGGACTGAAAGACAAGGCACTCAGAGAGTTCGTTGGAACACTGGCAGAAGCCGGTCTTGGTGGCATTGAGGTCTATTATTCGGAGCACAGTTCTGATCAGGTGATCTTCTACTCTGCGCTTGCCAGGGAATTCAAACTCGTCAAAACCGGCGGATCCGACTTCCATGGGAAGACGACTCCTGATATGAGGCTTGGCCGTGGTTTTGGCCCATTGAGAGTAGAGGATGAGCTGCTTGAGCCTTTGGAAGCCGCTGCAGGACGAAGATAGTAGACCTGTGAAGTGGACTGCGTGATTTGACCAGAAAGAAGTGTGCCAACTGGTTGCTAGCTATGACACTAAGTCGCCGTGCTCGGCTTCTCGAATGCCCTCTAACTGCTCAGCTAATCAGCCACCGGCCACTCCCTGGAATCTCCTGCAAAAACCTTCAGCCATGCCTCCCTGGCTCTGGCAAGTGCGCGGGACCGGTGGGAAATACCGTTTTTTACCGATTCTCCAAGTTCGGCGAATGTGAGGTCATACCCGTCCGGGACAAAGAGCGGATCGTAACCGAAGCCAGTTTTCCCCTTGAGTTCGCTAATAATATGGCCGTTGCAATGACCGGATACTGTGTGCACGGTACCGGTGGGGGTTGAAAGCGCGATCACGCAGCAGAACCTTCCCCGGCGGTCCCCGGCATGTTTCAGAGCATCCAGCAGTTTGGCGTTGTTTGCCGGGTAGCTTACCGGTTCGCCTGCGTACCGCGCTGACCACACGCCGGGAGCCCCGTTCAGGAAATCAACCTCCAGTCCCGAATCGTCGGCCAGGCACCACTCGCCGGTTGCTCTGGCGGTCATTACGGCCTTCTTGATGGCGTTGCTTTCGAACGTCAGGCCATCCTCTTCCACCTCTGGTGCGGCTGGAAATGAACTCAAATCGAATAGTTGAAGTGACGGGATTGAGAGAAGTGCCCTTATCTCCTCCAGTTTGTGCAGGTTGCGAGTTGCTATTACTAGTTTCATTTTGCCCTTTCCGGAAGCCGTGCGCTGATCCACCTGATACACAATAGAACAACAATGGTCATTATGAAGAGAGCCTCAGTGATTTCCTCCCAGGCTTCAGCCCACAGAATGTTGTCGGAATACGACCAGAACAGCATAAACCGCAGCATGCTGAAACCGATGACGCCCAGTGCTGCTGAGAAAAACATTTTGGATAGATCCCAGGCTGATTCTTTCCACTTGATGAGCATGGTCCATGCTGTCGCGAGCAGGAGCATTGCCAGAACCGGATAAATCCTGATTTCATATAACTGCTGAAGTACGGGATGAGTGAAGAGGATATCTGTGCCGTAGACAGAGCCAATGCTGATGAAACTCTTGAACGGGGCGGAAATAGGCATGAAGCAGATGATGAACACGGCAGGGATGGCGAACAGGAATATGATCCGCAGATTGCAGGCCACCGGTTTATGCTTGTAACAGTTCTTGCACAGGTGCAGTAAGGCACAGGATTTATCCTTCTCGGAATAGCGAATAAGATGGTGGTCGACAAATCCAATGAGTGCGTAGAAAACCAGTCCGAATGCAACGAGCATCCCATAGCAGTGCCAGAACTCCCACGTGAAGTTCTCCTGTGTGAAGCAAAGGTAATTGATTGCACAGGCGTTTTCCCCGAGGAAGAACGCCAGCATGCTCCACCGGAGCGTTCGCCAGTGCGGTTCCGGCCATTTCCATATCAGCAGGGCTATCATCAGCGAAACAACCTCGTACAAGGGTTTGAGCCCGAACCCCGAAAAGCAGATGATAAACTGTTCGAACTTGGTAAGCTCATTCCGGCAGACGACCTCAGAGACCGGACCTTCAGGTGATGGTGACGGGTGCAGGCAACCGCCTGACTTGTCTGGCGCGGTCTTGCCGGCAATCCAATTCTCGACCCCGCCAGTGACGTTGAAAACGTTGTTGTAACCTTTCTGCCGCAATTCTCTGACCACCTGACTGCTGCTGAAACCAGTATTGCAGAGGATAAACACCTTGTCTTTGGAACGTAGAAACTCCGGCTTTAAATTGGAGGGATCTGGTTCCTGCATGGCGTTGGATATGACCGACGTACAATAGACGTCGTTGGTCTTGCGGATATCAATCAGAATGTTCATGCCGGGGTTGCTCTGAATAGCGGCCATTGCTTCGTCCGGGCTTACAGCGGGAACTCTGTTCCAGAGAGCATTAAGGAGCGGAGTGAGCAATCCGAATGCTGCTAACAGTATGATAAAGAGAATCCGGACCCGCTTGTGCATCATGATCTTTAACTCCCCTGAGCGGCAAGTTTGAATGCTATCATGTTAACAAGTGTATCTGTTGTCATCATGGAAATGACGGAATTTCTCGGAACGGGGCCATCCTTGACTCTCTGGTTCAGCGAAGGGATGAACCGGCTGAGATTCTCGATTTCCTCTGCCCCCAGATTTGGCGGGAGCGCCTCGTCCTGAGTTGGCTTGAGCAGGCGATCAAAGTCTGCATCCCTGATTCTCACCTTGAACGACTTCTCAAGCGCAAACATCAGATCGATGAAATCGAGTGACGTGAGCCCCAGATCCTGCACCAGGGTGTCTGGTCCCTTGATCTCGTCCGGATTCCTTGCAAGGCACTTGCCGAGTGACTGAATGACCACATCTCTAATCTGACTCTCACTGAGCCCCATGCCTTCCTCCTGACTTGATAAGAACCTGCTCGACAGTTTTTCTGCGGACCGGATTCGGTGATTCACCGGCATAACCGGCGCATACCATGCAGAGAATTGACCAGCCCTCTGGCACTGAGAGTACGTGATTGATTGCCCCGACTGCGATCAGCGGACCGGTCATGACGCACGTGCCAAGGCCCTGATCTGTCGCAGCCAGGAGCAGATTCTCCACCGCCATGGACACACTGATCACTGCCCCGTTCAATTCCAATGCATTTACTCGCGCGAAAGACGGCGAGTCCTCACTGAACATTGACGTTACTGTTGCCTCAGACCTGAACAGAGCAAAGATCAGGACTGGTGCCTTTTCAAAGTAAAGGAAGTGGCGGCAATAGGATAGGTAGTCATTTTTGTACTGCGGGAGCACATCTGCGGCAGTGCTGGCAACAGCCTCCTTCACGCCTTCGGCCAGCTGGCGGCGAATCGCCGGGTCACTCAGGACAATGAACCGCCAGGGCTGACGATTCGATGCCGATGGGGCTAGAACAGCCGCATCGAGCATGATCCTGATCATAGCCTCAGGAACCGGTTGATCCTTGAATTTCCGGATGGATTGCCTCTGGCGGATAGCATCGGTCAGATTCAAAGTGAATAGCCTCCATCAACATTGATGACGCTGCCCGTGATGCTCAGTGCGCTGTCGCTCAAGAGAAAGACGGCCATGGCTGCGATACTCTGTGCATCAACCATGCGGCCCTGCGGCATTTCTGCGACGAACTTGTCGGATCGTAATCCATCGGTCTGCCTGAACATGTCCGTTTCAACGGGTCCTGGTTGAAGGCAGTTCACCCGGATGCCCTTCCGCGCGTATTCGACCGCCAGTGCCCTGCTGAAGGATACGATGCCGCCTTTTGCGGCGGCATAGACGCTTTGACCGCGGAAGACCTTGTCCGTCGTGATTGATCCAATATTGATGATTGCACCCGAGTGTTCGGTCAGCATGTTTGGAATGACCGCCTGGCAGCACAAAATTGGGCCCATGAGGGCCGATTCAAGTTGTGTCCTGATTTCGTCCAGTGAAAGCGTCGGGAGCAGCCCGGGCAGATTGCGGGCAGCATTGTTGACCCACCCGTCGATGCGCGGACATGTCGCCAGGAACCGGTTGATGCCGCCTTCTATTGCACCTTTCTGTGTGGCGTCGAATTGAAGGAGGATCGGTTCCGGCGCCCCCAATTCAAGAATCTGATCGCGCAGCTGGAGTGCTCCGGTTTCATTTCGCAGGTAGTTGATGCCAACACAGGCACCGTTTCTTGCCGCGTCCAACGCTATGGCTTTTCCCAGTCCGCGGGATGAGCCCGTGACTACCACATACTTATCTTTGAGCATTGCACTTCCCACTCTTATACCACTCCAGAGAATGTTGGTCGCCAGATCATTTCAAACCAACCTTGTCTTTGACGACTCATACCGCGGCGCCTGCGCGAAATACCAGGCTTGAGTTCATGCCGCCAAAAGCGAATGAATTGCTCATGAAATATTTCACGTCTGCATTTTTAGCCTTATTGGCCACATAATCCAAGTCACATTCCTGATCCGGATGATCCTGATTGATTGTCGGGTGAACCATCCCTGAGTTGGCGCACAAGATCGAGGCAACGGCTTCAACGGCACCTGCTGCGGAAATCAGGTGACCGATCATTGACTTGGTGGAACTGACAGGTATTTTGAAAGCCCGGTCTCCGAACACGGTCTTAATGGCTCTGGTCTCAGCGGGATCATTCTTGGGTGTGGAGGTGCCGTGAGCATTGATGTAGGAGATGTCAGCACACGATAAACCTGCCGTTGCCAGTGCCTGGCGCATTGCCATGGCGGCGCCTCGACCCTGCGGATCAGGTTCACTGATCGAATAGGCGTCCAGTGCATTGCCGTATCCCATCACTTCCGCGAGGATTGTCGCTCCACGGTGCACGGCGTCATCAAGGTTTTCGAGAACCAGCACGGCCGCACCTTCGCCCAGAACAAATCCATCCCTGCCGCGATCGAAAGGACGTGAAGCCTTGTGAGGTTCGTCATTGCGTGTTGATAGAGCGTTCAGTTTGCAGAACCCGCCCACGCCAAGAGGGTTGATCATGGAGTCCGTGCCGCCAGTCAACATCATACGGGCCTGTCCGCGAGCAATAGACAGAAATGCGTCGCCGATGGAATCAGTGCTGGCAGCACAGGCGGAAATGTGTATTGCAGCCGGTATTCCACTGGCAAATACCTTGGCCATTTCCTTGACGCACAAGTCGCCGGGGGTCTGTAGGAATTCAATGTTATCTGTTCTGATCCTCTTATCACGATCTTTGTCACAGGCAAATTTGACCAGGTCAGTCAGATTGAACAGTTCCAGGCCGATGCCCATGCTGATGCCCCTGTCTGCCGGCTGATAGTACTGCTGCAGTGAGATGCCGCTATGGTTGGCCTGATCAACTGCGGACCTTGTAGCCGCCGTGGCAAAGTCAATTTTGCGATCCTTGAACCTGTATTGAGGCAGTGTGCATTGGCCGGCAATTCTGGAGGGTAGAGTGCCGGGAGTGAAATGAGTGATCCCTGAAACGCCGGATCGGCCTTCCAGTAAGCCCTGCCGGAATGATTCCAGAGTGTTACCCAGTGGAGTTACAACTCCCATTCCTGTTACAGCAACCCTTTTCATTTTGTCCATGTGCTTTCGAACAGGTGTCCATCGCTCTGCAGCCGGTGCGTGCAGGACACTCCGCTTGCTTCAATGAATCGCGCAACTCCCAAAGGAAGAGCCACTGGTCCGAAATGGCAGGTGTCAGGCGCAGTCGTGATGCCGGGATCCGGTAAAATCCGGATACCCTGAAGCCTGGCCAGAACTGAGGCGTTTCGAGCCTTTGCCCGGTTCAATGTCTCCAGAACAAGGAAACAGGCGCCATCGGGTGCCGGCAGCATCTGGCCTGTCTTGAGGTGGTGATTCCGGACCAGAAAATTCTGTTGATCGGCAACCGCTCCGTAGAGCACGGCCATGGTCCGGCCCTCGGTCAGTGCGCTGACAGCATTCCGGAGTGCCATATAGCTTTCAGCACAGGAAGGATAGGTCAGGTAGTATCCTCCCCGGATGTTGAGATTGGCCGATATGTGGTAGGCCGGCATGTTCGGCAGGCATGCAAAGAGGAGCATCGGGTTGACTTTGTCATAGGCATCACGGCAGAAGTGTTCCATGGAAAACGCATTTCCATGCGAGGAGTACCCGGCCACGAGCATTGCTTCGGTTTCCTCAAATGGAATAGGGCCGATGGCCATGGCAATCATTGTTTGAGTTTCAAGCACGTCAGCAGCAAGCCCTGCAGTCTGAACCGCGCGGGCTGCTGCGGCCATGGCCAGTCGATCCTGCTTGCTCATAAATTTCGCCGTCTTCTTTATTCGCAGAAAAGGCAACGGGTCAGCGTCGTGAGACAACGGCGCATCAGTCCGTTGATCGGCGGCAGTACCGGCGGTGATCCACTGGCGGACCTCAGGGTGAATCTCTGATCCGAGGCCGGTGACCACTACAGGATTTCGGGAATATTCGGACAGTTCCTGGTCCATACCCTGTAAATCATCCTCCGTTGCTCGTGAATCGCGGGAATCGGAATGTCCTTGAGAACAAAAGTCAATGTGGCCCTTGCAATCTTTCTGGAACCGACCACGGCGACGACAGTTGTCATGGCAGCATCCTTCATCTGTTCCCCCATCTTTGCCTCCAGTGCAATACAATCGCCTGGTTCTGCCATGCTGTAGAACTTTGCCTCTTCGATCTTGATCAGCAACGCCCTGCGTATCAGGTCCTTTGTGTTGCAGGACATTTCGATCAGGAACCCGGACAGCTGAGCCATGCTTTCTACTATGAAAGTTCCGGGCAGAACAGGATACTCCGGGAAATGGTCGTGAAGCACATCGGAGTCATAGGACACGGCTTTGACGCCGCAAGCCTTCTTGCCCCTGACTAATTCAGTAACCTTATCAACCATGTAATATTTCATCGTTGCCCCTCTGTTGAGTCAAGAAGACTGGGAATCATTCCCGATTACAGACCTCCGTCCAGAATTACTGTTTGCCCCGTCAGGTAACTGTTCTTAGGCCCGGCCAGAAAGAGAGACCAGTTGGCAATCTCGTCAGGTGTGCCGACGCGCTTCAGAGTGCAGTGTTTCAGGTATTCGGCGCGAAGATCATCACGGAGCAATCCGGCAATGCCCCCGTTCAGAATGCCGGGGGCAATCAGGTTTATGAGAATGCCATGCGGTCCGAGGTCCTTGGATAAGGATTGAACCATTCCGGCAAGTGCAGCTTTGCAGCATGCGTAGTCTGTCGGGGAGGGGACCGGCTTTACGCCATCAATGGATCCGATCAGTACAATCCGGCCCGCCTTGCGCTTCTTCATTGCTGTACCGGCCCACTGACAGGCAAAGAATGTACCCATGACATTGATTGAGAGCATGCGGGCGAACGAAGCAGGCTCGATCTCGTCCCATCCGGGTACGACCGTGAGACCTTCCTTCTGGTGGGCAGTTGCAAGACCTGCTGCAATAACGATCGAATCGAGGCCGCCGAGTTTGTCAGCGATGTGCTGAAGGGTGGGGGCAATCGAGTCATGGACTGCCAGGTCCAGGTCATGGCAGGATATCTGCAGCTCGTCGGCCAGGGCCATAGCTTTGGCCCTGTTGTTGAAATAGGTGAATGCCACGATGTGCCCTGCCAACTTTAAATGACGACAGATGGCCTCACCCACATGTCCCGTGCCGCCTATGACTATTGTGCGAATCAGTGTGTCCTTAGACATGAATCAGAGTCCTCCGTCCACGACAAGTGTCGCGCCGGTCATGTATGTGTTCTGGTCTGAAATCATGAATGCGCAGAGTTCGGCAATTTCATTGAATGTTCCGATTCGGCCCAGGGCGCAGTGATGCAGGTAATCATTTAGTCGATAGTCGGGCAGATTGGATCCCACCCCGCCCTCAAGTAGACCCGGGGCAAGGCAGTTGACGGTGATGCCATACCGGCCCACTTCCTTGGCCAGCGATTCAGTGAATCCCTTAATGGCCGCCTTGCTCGTAGCGTAATGAACCGGTGACTCGATCATTCGCATTCCAGCCAGGGATCCGATATTCAGAATCTTGCCGCTGTGCTGCCTGATCATGCTCTTCAGCACTGCGCGCGTCACCAGATACGTGCCTTTGGCATTGGTATCCATTATCTTGTCCCAATCCTCTTCTTCTATCATGGCCATTGGCAGCATTTGGGAAACGCCGGCATTGTTCACCAGAACATCGATACCGCCCCATTCCTCATCAAGTGTGTTGACCATTGACAGGGTGGCAGTTGCATCCAGGACAGAAGCCTTGAACGACAGCACGTTGGGTGTGTGTTGTCTGGCGGCCTCCTCCGTGTCCTTCGCCCCCTGATCGCTGTGCGAATAGTTGAAAGCGATCCTGGCCCCCTCGCATGCGAAGGTGGTGACCAGATTCCGGCCCAGACCGGATGACCCGCCAGTTACGAGAACTCTTTTCCCCTCAAGAAGCATTTGGCCCCTTCACGCGGAAATCCGGTCGGTTACTGAATGCTTCACATTGTGCTTTCGCGAGGTCGAAGGTCAACAGCATTCTCCAGCATTCTGTTGAACTATCGACAGTACATACCTTTTCTAAGGTAACAGCTCTGGTCAACCGGAGAAACCACGGATGCCACGGATATCAGTTACGATCTTTCAGCCATCCGTGTTATCGGTGATATCCGTGGTTATTCCTTCGGCCAAATGAGTAGTAACTTTCTAAGAACCTATCCGAAGACATGTGTGGCGGCAGAGCGACGCAGCTACAACCCATGAAAGACGTGTGCCAACTTGATGCAGCCAAGGTGCTCTGTCGCCGTGCTCTTCGTTGCGGAGGTGTTCCGATAGCTGGCTAGCGCTATCCGTTTCTGAGGGATGCGGATCCGCCGCCTTTTGCCACGACGTCAACAATGAAAATGTCGGGCTGGCAGTAGATTCTGACTGGCGGCAGCGAGGCTCCGATGCCGCTGGCCACAAACAGGTGGCTACCATTGATGATGAAATGGCCATGATCAAACAGTCGCCCGTAGATGGATGGAACGACGATCGGACCGAGGAATGGTATCCGGATCTGTCCGGCATGGCAGTGACCCGAAAATACGATATCGGCCGCGGCCGCGGCTAGTCTGAAGATGTTGTCGGGTGTGTGAGAAAGAATCACGTGAAGCACTGCATCACCTCGCGGAGGAATGGTCCTGTTCCTCAGCCCCCACGGGTAATCATGTCCTGTCACGAGAACGTTTTGACCCCTGATAGAAAGGTTGATTGACTCTTCTGTGAGAAGTTTCAATCCACTCTTTTTTATCACCTGTCTCACCGGGTCAGCTCCAGCCCAATAGTCATGATTCCCCAGGACCGCGATGTTCACGGCCTTGCCGACAGGCCTGAGTATCTGGCTTAGCATATCTAGAGAATCGAGGCTAGTGATGAAGTCGCCTGTGAATACTACCAGGTCGGGATTAGCCTGTCCGGCAATATCGAAAATGCGCTGATAGTATTCAAGAGGGAAGTCAGGGTGAGCATGTATGTCGGTGATCTGCACAACCCGAAGCCGCTCGCCTTGCCATGCCATGTGCTCCATTTCATATCTGTGAGTTACACAGTCCGTTGTGGTGACAGGGCTGGTGAGGTTCACTGCGTGCGGTTTTGAGTTTATTGGTCCGCTGCCGGCGTACGCACGACGCAGGAAGACCAATCGAACTTCACCCGCTGCGATGAGTAACAGGACTAGTGCGGGACCGTATATCCATGGCGACCATGGCAGAATGAAACCGGTCGTGGCTGCACTTCCTGTGGTGATTAGAAACACTGCGGGGATGATCATCCCCTTGGCCTTGCTGTCTGGCCAGATGATCATAACGCGATTGAGCAGCATCAGGAAAAGGCAAAGGGCGGCAGCGGTGTAGAGAAGTGCGGAACACAACTGTATGATCGGTAAATCCATCAAGAATAAATGGTGCTCGGGGGGGGACTTGAACCCCCACGGTCTTGCGACCATCAGCCCCTCAAGCTGGTGTGTATGCCAATTTCACCACCCGAGCGAGAAAATCATAAATCCTCAAAACGCAGCACTCTATGCCAAAGAGATGTGCTTGATCAAGAATCTTCTGCACACTTCAGTGGTCGTCGGTTGCTCTGCGATACAGTCACGGCGCCATCTTGCAGACCGTCTCATTGCTCTTGGACATGCCTTCGTTGCGTGCCGTACGCTCCAGAAAAGCCGGATCAGTGGCAAGCCTTTCCTGCTTGATCTTGAGATGATCGACTCTCGCCTCAAGCAACTGCTTGTCCTCAATCTTCGCGGCGCGCAGAAGCTGCATTTCCTTGTACTTGGTGTAGTTAGGAATACTCCACGCAACCGCAATGATCACAAACGCTACGGTTATGAGCACCCAGGTCATCCTGTACATGACAACCCAGATATTCCCAGGACTCTTCATAGGTCAGATTGCGCCGCCATAGACTGCGCTGTCTCCGAGCATCTCTTCAATTCGCAGCAGTTGATTGTACTTGCAGATACGATCAGTGCGGCAGAGAGAACCGGTCTTGATCTGGCCCGCATTGGTAGCCACAGAGATATCCGCGATCGTGGTATCTTCTGTCTCGCCGGAGCGATGACTCACTACCGAAGTGTAACCGGCGCGATAGGCCATCAGGATCGTATCCAGCGTCTCAGTAAGTGTCCCTATCTGATTTACTTTGATGAGGACCGAGTTAGCGACCCCCATGTCTATGCCCTTCTTGAGGAACTTTGTGTTGGTCACGAACAGGTCGTCGCCCACGAGCTGGATCTTGTCGCCCAGTCTATCCGTCAGTGTCTTCCAGCCGGCCCAGTCATTTTCGGCAAGGCCGTCTTCAATGCTGATGATCGGGTAGTTCGCCACCCAGTCGGCATAGAACTCGGCCATCTCTGCAGCCGAACGGACTGAATTGTCGCTCTTCTTGAAGACATATTTCCCGGTTGACTTGTCATAGAACTCGCTGGATGCCGGATCAAGCGCGATGAAGACGTCTTTTCCGGCCTTGTAACCGGCATTCTTAATTGCCTCCATGATGACATCAAGCGCGTCTTTGTTGCTTTTCAACTTTGGCGCGAATCCTCCCTCGTCACCAACAGCAGTGCTCAGTCCCTGCTTTTTGAGTACCGCCTTGAGAGCATGGAATACTTCGGTACCCATCCGTAGCGCTTCTGAGAAACAGGCTGCGCCTTTCGGCATGATCATGAATTCCTGGATGTCCACCGGCGCGTCTGAGTGTGCGCCGCCGTTGAGGATGTTCATCATCGGGACAGGCATGACCCTGGCATTTGCGCCGCCGATGTAGCGGAACAACGGCAGGCCGGTATAGCTGGCACCTGCCTTGGCGCAAGCCAGCGACACCGCCAGCATTGCGTTCGCACCCAACTTTGCCTTCATGTCGGTTCCGTCGAGTTCAATCATCCGGTGGTCAATACCGGACTGGTCAAGCACATCGTGTCCGACCAGTGCAGGGAGGATGGTTTTCTGGATGTTCTTTACCGCCTTTTGAACACCTTTGCCGCAATAGCGCTTAGGGTCTTTGTCTCTGAGCTCAAGAGCTTCTCTCTCTCCGGTAGAGGCACCCGACGGAACAGCAGCACAGGCCTTTATCCCGCATTCAAGAATGACTTCGGCTTCAACGGTGGGGTTACCGCGGGAGTCCAGGATCTCTCTCGCGACAATATTTTCTATGCGTGACATGTTCGCTCCTTTTGTTTTAGTTGCCATTACGGATCAAAAGAGAACAACATGTTAGATTACGCCTTCGCGCATTTCAAGACACAAACGACTGCAATCACCCTCAAACTCAAGACTGCGGCAATTCCTACTCAGTGGCAGTGTCGCAACGTTTCGACCACGGCCTGTTTGCGCTTTGCCATAATGTTCGACAATTGAACATCTCCACTGTATACATATGGCGATCCTGCAGATGTGCAGCATGGCTAAAGGTCAATAATGCACGAGAAAACGATATCCGCAAAGGTGGTTTTCAAGGGACGGCTTCTGACGGTTGAAGTTCTGGACGTCGAACTTGAAAACGGGGTTCGGACCGTCCGGGAAGTGGTCCGGCATAGTGGAGCAGTTGGAGTGCTTGCACAGCTGCCTGATTCATCGTTTGTCCTTGTCCGTCAGTTCCGGAAGCCGCTGGAATGCGAGTTGATTGAGATTGTTGCCGGCGGCATGGAGCCCGGTGAGCTGCCTGAGGACTGTGCTGTTCGCGAAACTCGCGAGGAGACAGGGTACGAGACCGCTTCCGTCGAAAAACTCGGCGTGGTGGCTCTTGCGCCCGGGTATTCATCCGAACAATTGCATTTGTTTTACGCGAAGTTGGCGCAAGCAGGGGATGTCTGCCCCGATCCAGACGAATATGTGCAGGTCGTTCGTCTCATGGAGGCTGAAATAGACGGAATGATCGGAAGAAATGAAATCAAGGACGCAAAGACTGTGGCGGCATGGTACCTTTGGAAAGCGAGGCTGAAATGAAACGTGTAGTTGAACAGGCAAAAGCTTCACTGCATCGTGCGTGGCATTTTGTGGTTGACGGAGTATGGGACGTAGAACTGACTTCTCTTTCCGGGTTAAGGCGGGCGGGAGTCAACACCGTCAGGGTGTTAAATCTCGTGGTGAAGGGCTTTATCGAGGATCAATGCCCGCTCCATGCATCATCTCTTACATTCAGCACACTGATGTCGGTGGTGCCCGTGCTGGCAGTGTCCCTTGCTCTTGCGAGCGGCCTTGGTGCAGGCGATAATTTTGAAAAATGGTGCAGGTCAAAGGCACATGAGATGCTCGAAAAGAGCGGTACTCCGGCGATTTCTGCGGATGATGCCGCTCGGTCCGCAGCTGTGGACAAGGTTGCAGCTACAGGACTTGGTGCGGTGCCGGAAAAAGTCCAGACGCAGGAACTCGCGAGCAGGATGGATAACCTGATCGAGCAGGTGTTTGACTCAGTGCGCAATGTCAGTTTTGCTAAACTGGGCGGCTTTGGTCTGCTTATAGTGATATGGTCGGTGGTTCAGGTGCTTGGTCAGGTGGAGGCGTCATTCAATAAGGTGTGGGGAGTCACGGCCAGCCGGCCTATTCACCGGAAGGTCCTCGACTATCTGAGTGTGTTGATTATTGTGCCCATTCTTGCAATAGCGGCATCGTCACTGCCGGCACTTTCGGCTATTTCCAGGTATCTTCCTGACGTGACCGGACATATGACCAGTGTGTTGGGATCTGCAGTGATGCAAGGACTGGTCGTTGTGGTCATGACAACACTTGCGTTCACTTTCATGATCATGTTCATGCCGAACACAAAGGTGAAGCTGCGGTGTGGTCTGGGAGGTGGATTGGTAGCAGCTGTTCTGTTTCTGATCTGGATGCAGTTGTGCATTCTGGCTCAGATCGGTGTAGCCAAGTACAGCAGCATCTACGGCACCTTTGCCGCTGTGCCCATTGTGCTGTTTTGGGTGTACCTGAGTTGGCAGATCATACTCGTCGGGGCCGAGGTGGCCTTTGCGTTACAGAATGTCGGCAATTACAGGATGGAAATACAGGCGCACTCAGCAAGCGCAAGGTCACGATTCATTCTTGCGTTGTCGATTATTCGTGTGGCGGCAAGATCGATGGTGGGGAATGAGCCGATCTTTGAGGCGGCTGCGTTTGTCAGGCAGCAGAGGCTATCGGCCCGTCTTGTGAACCTGGTGCTGCATGAACTTGTGACTGCGGGTCTTCTTGCAGAACTTTCGGACCGCCCCGGATTTTTCGTGCTTCTCAAGTCGCCTGATAGTGTTCTGGTTAGAGATGTCTTTAATATCGTTTTCGGCTCGGGCAAAAGTCTGGAAGGCTCGGGCCTGGATCTCGGCGGAACCATTGGCGAGATCATTCACAAGACCGATGCCAGTCTGGACGTGGCGTTCGCAGGGTTTAATGCCGGAAAGCTTGCGATAAAATCCCCGAATTCATTATGAAATTCGGTATGTGAAATTCGGTATTGAACATCGGCAAGTTCATGCCTACACTCTCGACTCGTTATTTTGATCATGATGGGTCGACGGCAAGAGGCCGTTGACTATACGGGAAAGACTAAAAGGAGCGCTATGTACGACGCGTCAGATCTCAGAAAAGGACTTAAGGTTGAAATAGAAGGAGTGCCATACGATATCGTCGACTTCAGCTTTGTTAAACCAGGCAAGGGTCAGGCCATGTATACCTGCAAGCTGAAGAACATGATAACAGGTGCAGTCGTTGCACGGACATACCGGTCGGCCGATAAGCTGGACCAGCCGCACCTCGAGGAACGGAAGCTGACCTATTCTTATGCCGAGGCAGATACATTCGTCTTTATGAACGAGGATTATGAACAGGTAGCGTTGAAAGAGGACGCGCTTGGCAGGGGTAAGTACTATCTGGCCGAGAACATGGAGGTCAAGGTTCTGTTCCACAATGAGCGACCGATTGAAGTCGTATTCCCGACGTGGGTCGAGAAGGAAGTCATTGAAACCGAACCTGGTGCGCGCGGAAATACTGCAACAAACGTTCTTAAGCCTGCAAAACTTACCGGCGGTTACGAACTACAGGTTCCACTTTTCGTTTGCGTCGGTGACATTGTCAGGGTTGACACTCGCACCGGCGAGTACGCTGACAGGGTGCGAAAGACGTAACGGGGCTGGTTCTCCGTATGTGGCAATGGGGTCTGACTATGCTGAAGCGGCAGGAAGCAGGAGACCGACTTAGTGCCGCCATCCCGGTTCTTGTACTGCGCAGTGCAACACTGCAGGCTATCCGTAAATTCTTCACTGACCGTGAGTTTATTGAAGTTGAGACGCCTGTCCGTATCCCTGCACCGGCGATGGAGCTCAACATAGACGCGGAACCGAGCGGTCGTGAATATCTGCGTACTTCTCCCGAATTGCACATGAAGCGCCTGCTGGCGTCCGGCTGCGAACGCATTTTTCAGATTGGCCCATGCTTTCGTCAGAATGAGCGCGGCCGGATCCACAATCCTGAATACACAATGCTTGAGTGGTACAGGGCTAATGCCAACTACCACGATATACTGGTAGACGCCAAAGCCTTGCTGGGGTCAGTGGCAAGTGAAGTGCTGGGCCGGACCACTCTGCATGTCGGACGAAAGACTCTGGAGCTCGTCGGCGAATGGGAGTACCGCACTGTTGCTGATGCTTTCGCCCAGTACGCCGGCTGGAATCCGGTCCTGAACTTTGACCACAACAGGTTTGATTTGGATCTCGTGCAGAAGGTAGAGCCAGGCCTTAAACGACATGCATGCCCGGTTGTTCTTGCTGACTACCCGTCGGAATGTGCCGCGCTGGCTCGCAGAAAACCCGGCAATTCTGCTGTGGCCGAACGATGGGAGCTTTATGTCGGCGGCATAGAACTTGCAAATGCCTTCAGTGAACTGATCGACCCGGTGGAACAGCTTGAACGCTTCCGGCAATGCGCGGCACTGCGCAAGGCCGGGGGAAAAGAGGTCTATTCGATTGACGAAGATTTCATGGCTGTACTGCCCGGCATGCCTCCATCTGCCGGTGTCGCACTGGGAGTGGACCGTCTTGTGATGCTCCTTGCCGGCTTGGAATCACTCGATAAGGTCCTGCCGTTCCGCGAACCAGTGGACGCATGAGGCCTTACTCGAGATACCAGAGTTCTGTCTCATGGTTGATCGGGGCAATGGGTGTCAAGCATAGGAAGATGACCGCGACGACAAATGGCAAGGAATTCTGAACATGCACATGGCAGATGCCTTGATTTCGCCAGCTGTCGGCGGGACGATGTGGGTGATAAGTGCTGGTTTGATTGCATGGTGCGCGCGCAAGGTGCGTCAGACGCTCGATGACAAGTTGATTCCGATGATGGGTGTGCTGGGAGCATTCATCTTCGCGGCACAAATGATCAATTTCTCAATCCCCTTTACCGGTTCAAGCGGGCACCTCGGCGGTGGACTGATCCTGGCCATTCTGCTCGGACCTTGGGCTGCATTCCTGACTATCTCGTCGGTGCTGACTGTTCAAGCCCTCTTTTTCGCTGATGGCGGCCTGCTGGCACTGGGCTGCAATATCTTTAATCTTGGTGTTTTTCCTGCTTTTATTGCTTATCCGATTTTCTATAAAGCGATCGTGCGGAATGCTCGTGGGGGACCACTGTTATGGGTGGGCGCGATACTGGCTGGAGTTGCGGGCTTGCAGATGGGCGCGTTCGGCGTGGTGATGGAAACAACCATGTCAGGGATTGCTGACCTGCCCTTCAAAACCTTCGTTCTTGTGATGCAGCCAATACATCTGGCAATTGGAGTTGTTGAGGGTTTAGTGACGGCGGCAGTGGTGTCGTTTGTGTTCAAGGCCAGGCCGGTGCCAATGATAGAGGCTGCGGCCGCAAGTCTGGAGGCACGCGATTTGCGACGGATTGTATTCGGGCTCTTGATCGTGACGGTGGCAGTTGGATGTGGCCTGAGCTGGTTTGCCTCAACGCGCCCGGACGGCCTTGAATGGGCTATGAGTCGGGCCAGCGGCAATGAAGAACCGGAACGTCCCGTTGCCGGCATTTATGAACGCCTGGCGAAGATTCAGGAGAAAACTGCGCTCATGCCCGATTACGGCCTCAAGGCCGTGGAGACAGCAGTGGCGACAACTGAACCGGCGACAAAGGACAAGTCTGCCCAATGGCCAGCAGTCAGCGCCGGTAAATCTGCTGCCGGCTTGATCGGCGGCCTGCTTACGCTTGTGCTGGCGGGGCTGATAGGGTATGCGTTGCGGAGATGTGGAAGCGTGAAGAGCGAGGCCGCTCGTCCCTTCCGGCCACCACACGATTGAGGAATTACTTGGAGAGCGTGTAGAAGGGCGCAGTCTATGAGTTTTGGAGACTACATTGAAGTTGGACGGATGGATGAACTGGCGCGGATGGACTCGTCAGTTCACAGGCTCGATGCCCGGATAAAGGTGCTGACAACTGTTGCTTTCATTATAGCGGTCATGTCTTTTCCTCGCTATGAGGTGTCGGCGCTTATGCCATTCTTTCTGTATCCGGTCGTTCTTATGATGTCAGGTAATATCCCACCCGGATACATCCTGCGAAAGGTGTTGATAGCCGCACCTTTTGCTTTGGCTGTTGGAATACTTAATCCGGTATTCGACCGTGAGACGGCGGTTAGCATCGGTTCTTATGGCATCTCAGGTGGCTGGTTGTCATTTGCGTCAATAGCCATCCGTTTCATCCTGACGGTCAGCGCGGCCCTGTCGCTTGTGGCCTGCACCGGTATTCACCGGCTTTGTTCTGGAATGGCAAGAATGGGACTTCCGGATGTGTTTGCAGTCCAACTGCAGTTGCTCTACCGGTACTTGTTTGTGATCGCTAATGATGCACTGCGGATGATGCGTGCAGTCGAAGTCCGGTCTGTGGGACGGCATGTTCTGCGGATTCGCACATACGCCTCAATAGTCGGGCATCTGTTGCTTCGCTCCATGGACAGGGCCCAGCGTGTATACCAGGCCATGGTATCACGGGGATACGAGGGGAGCGTTCGCGTAATGAGTCCAACCAAGCTGCGAATGGAAGATCTTGTCTTTCTGGCAGGTTGGATCGCCTGTTTCATTGTTGCCCGGTTCTGGAACATATCCCTTTGGCTGGGCAGAGTTTTTACCGGAGAGTGGAAATGAGTCATCATGTAATAGAAACCCGGGATGTCTGGTTTTCCTACCCGGGCGGCGAGGAAGCCCTTCGCGGGGTGTCGTTCCGTATTACACACGGTGAAGCTGTCGGCATTATTGGATGCAATGGGGCCGGGAAATCGACGCTTCTTCTTCATCTGAACGGGTACCTTGCTCCGACTCGCGGTGAGGTGCGTATTGGCGATTACCCGGTTACGCGGCAGACAGTTGCTGCAGCGCGCAAGGCAGTGGGGCTGGTGTTCCAGAATCCGGACGATCAGTTGTTCATGCCGACTGTTTTCGAAGACGTGGCCTTTGGCCCGTTGAACCTGGGATTGGCCGATGGTGAGGTCGAGCGCCGGGTTGTGGCGGCGCTGGAGAGAGTGGGCATGGCGCATCTGCGGGAGCGCCCGCCGTACAAGTTGTCTGCGGGCGAGAAACATGCCGTTGCCATTGCTACCGTGCTGGCGATGTCGCCCGACGTGCTTGTTATGGACGAGCCGACCGCCAGCCTCGATCCGAGGTCCCGTCGCCGACTAATCGGCCTGCTGCAGGGATTCGAGCACACCCGGATCATAGCCACACACGATCTTGAACTGGTCGTTGAGGTTTGTAGTCGTGTGCTGGTCATGGCCGCCGGCCGCATTGCTGCTGAAGGGCCAACTGCTGAGATTCTGAGAAATGAGCCGCTTATGCAGGCTAATGGTCTTGAGTGCCCACACATTCTTCGGCACGCACATCCGCACTGATCCAGTCTCCGGTTCCTATACGACGAATGTCTGTCCTGGCTGCGGGACTACGACTTCTTTCGCGCCGAGTGTTCGCAGGTCTGCCGCCAGTGTTTCCGACTGAGCGGATTCACCGTGAATCACAAATGCTTTCTCCACCCTTGGTCCCATGGCTGTGAAGTAATCATGGAACTCGTTCCTGTCGGCGTGTGCGCTGAGGGCGTTTATTGTTTGAATGCGTGCCTGCACATCGCATGCTTCGCCGAATATGTTAACGGGATTCTGGTGTTCTACCAGTTTCCGGCCCAGAGTGTTCTCGGCCTGAAATCCCACGAACAGCACAATATTCCTGGGGTCACCGAGACCGTGAGCAAGGTGATGGAGGATTCGTCCGCCTTCACACATGCCTGATGCTGAGATTATTACCGCTGGTCCGCGCATATCGTTCAGATGTTTTGAGTCCTCAAGACTTGTAACATAGGTCAGCCCCCTGAACTGGAACGGATCGTGCCCGTCCAGCACTACGCCGATCGCCTCTTTGTCAAAGCATTCGGTATGTTTCTCGAACACAGTCGTAGCTTTCGAAGAAAGCGGACTGTCAACGAACACCGGTACAGTTCCTATGCGTCCCTGATGGTGAAGGGTATGCAGCATGAAAACAATTTCCTGCGTCCGGCCGACACTGAAACTGGGGATGATGAGTTTTGCCTTCTGGGACACAATATCCTCAATGAAACTTTTCAATCGGCCAGTAACATCTTCGATCGCCGGATGAATCCTGTTGCCGTAAGTGCTTTCGGTAATAAGGATGTCGACGTCTTTGACGACGACAGGATCTCTGAGAATAGGCATGTTCGGTCTGCCCAGGTCGCCTGTAAACAGTAGCCTTCTTTTCTTTCCGTTTTCCGTGAAATCTATTGCAGTTACCGCCGAACCGAGAATATGGCCTGCATCATAGAAACAAGCGCTGGTTTCCGGCGCAATCCCGAATGGCTTCCCGTAGGGGATTCCCCTGAAAGTTTCCATTGTTGCATCAATATCTTCAGGCAGGTAAAGCGGCTCAAATGCGACTTTTCCCAGGTTGTGGCGCTTCCTGTTGGCATATTCGAGATCTTTTTCCTGAAGATGAGCGGAATCCCTCAGCATTATGTCGCACAGGTCTAGCGTTGCAGGGGTACACAGAATCTCGCCCTTGAAGCCTCGGCGAACCAATGTGGGCAGATTTCCGCAGTGATCTATGTGCGCATGGGAAAGCAGGGCCACGTCTATAGTGCGTGCATCAAACGGGAGATTGCGGTTCCGCTCGTAAGCTTCTTTCCGCCGGCCTTGATGCATTCCGCATTCCAGGAGAATTCTGACACCGTTGATTTCAAGGAGATGCATTGAGCCGGTTGTAGTGCCAGCTGCGCCATGGAAGGAAATCTTCATAGAGTATTGCGTGACGAACTGTCCTGCGTTATCCTGCTCATCAATGGACTGGATAGTATTACATGTGCGTCCGAAGTGCGAGAAGAAAATGGCAGGCCACTGCGCCTTCTACTCGATATCCCATTATCTGCCGCTCAGGCGGGAAACAAAGGTGTACCAGCGACGCAAAGTTACAGTGGACAAGCCTGTGTTTCCCGGATATGTCTTCGCCGAAGTGCCCAGATCCGAGCGCCTGGCAGTCATAAAAAGCAGCAGTCTTGTAAGGATTATCGAAGTTCTGGATCAGGCACGGTTCGCTCACGAAATCGATCAGGTTCGCCAGGCACTTCTCGTGGATGCCACGCTTGGAGCCACTGCGGCCATCAAGAGCGGCAAGCCGGTCCGGATTACTGCCGGACCATTCCAGGGACTTGAAGGCGTTGTCGTCACTGTTCGTGGTGTGACCAGAGTGGTCTTGAATGTTGACATGATCGGTCAGGCTGTGCGTGTCGACGTTGACGCTGCCGCACTTGAGCCTGTGGTCGACTGAAATATCCAGTCTGTGGAGAACTTATTCATGCCCATTTATGAATATCAGGCAA
Source organism: bacterium (assembly GCA_037134535.1). GTDB lineage: Bacteria > Verrucomicrobiota > Kiritimatiellia > SPBP01 > SPBP01 > JBAXKQ01. The sequence goes on along the minus strand of JBAXMA010000005.1, from coordinate 2,154 downwards.
AAGATGAGTCAGTGAACTGTTCCCATTGTCGGGAACCTTTTGAGGTCTTTCAGAACTTGTCCGGGACTCGTCTGGAGAATTGCCCAGCATGCAATGGACCTGTGCGCCGGTTGATATCAACTCACGCAGTAGGTGCGTCCAGGAGCGGATTGGATGCGAGGGCCAAGAGTGCTGGCTTTCATAAGCTGGTTAAGCGTGACAAGGGAACCTACGAGAAAACATATTGAAGAATATGTCTGCTATCGTCCCGCATGCCCTATCTTGATGCTTTCAACATTGAAGTCGTCACGCGTGGTGTTCAGCTCGCCTGAGGTAAAAGTTACGGTGTGCTGGCCCGGGCTCAAGTTGCCTGTGTTTAGTGCAACTGAGTTCTGCCCGTTCACGGCATGGCCCGTAGTCTGACCATCGAGCAGAATAGCATTAGCCCCAGCGTTATTGATGAAGTTGTTGTAGTCGCCAACATGACCCCCCGCCGAAAATGAAAGGAACAGCGCCCCGCCGTCTGCGTAATTGGCGTAATTGATCATGTCTTGTGTGACAGTGAAAGTTACCTCGTAGGTTAGACCCTCGTTTATGATGCTGCCGTTCGGGTTCGTGCTGTCGCCGAGATGATGAGTACCGGCGTATTCTTGCGACGGAGATGGTGCAGGCGACGGGGCGGGTTCTCCCGATGGCCAACCGGCAGGAGGTGTGCCGGCATCCTCCTGATCAAAGTTCCTCATGTTTCTCTGGATTGCGGCGTCACCCTCAATACCGGCAATTGCATCTTTCATGATAGTCTTATCTGGCTCAGCAGCATCGTTCTTCATGGCTGAACCGAGTTGGGCTAAAACTCCCAGTGCGACTTTGCCGAAGAGCGATGTTGTGACGATTAACCCAACGGCTATTATGGCTGTCAGAACAGCGTATTCGGTGAGCGACTGACCGCTCTTGCGGCGGTTCTTTGGTGCGGGACAGAGAGGTGTCGTGCTCGTCATGGGCTCTAAATTATCAGGTTTGCATTTGCCGCATGTATGCATGAGGCGGGTATACCTGAAAGCAGGAAACTGATCAACTCCCAAGGTCTCAGATGCGCTCAGCAGTTACTTACTACCAGCGCTGCCAACTAGAATGCCCAGGCCAGTCCAACATTTATCATTGCACTGTTAAAGCTTGTTACACCCAGATCTTCACCAGTGAATGTCTCGCGAGGTCTCGTCAGGTCAAACTGGTAGCTGAAACCGAGTTGGAGCACCATGCCTTCAATCATCTCGGTTTCCACGCTGACTCCCACCAATCCTGCAAATGTGCTGTCAGTGCTTATGGTGTCTTTGGAATATGACGTTCCGTTTGCATCGGCGGTGGTGATTTCTGCATTGATATTGGACTGCGTGAATATGTAGCGCACACCGGCTTCAAACACCAAAGACACTTTTTCGGCTATGTTGTTCCGGTAGAGAGCCGATATGCCTATGGGGATCATGCTCATGTTGCCGTAGATTGACGTGGTTGTTGTGCCGGAGGCGTCTGACTCTTCCGAGTACTCGCTCTTTACCGTCCATGTATCAAAGCCCACGCACAGTGCTGTTCCGAAATTCTCGCTGGACCAGAATCGTGTCTGAAAATCTATCCCGCCACCTGTTTCCCAGTCATCAGTATTTCTGGGCATGAACGCTTGAATTCTGGTGGAGAAATCAGGCTTTCGAGCCTCGGCAAGTGAGCTCGTTGCCGGAATTGTTGCGGCTATGGCAATCATGGCGACTAAGGTTGCAGCTTTCATTTCATTTCTCCTTGTTGTTGTTCGCGAGTGGTGCCAATCAGTCATTGTTCTGTTTGTCTTTTATTAACTTTTGGAGCCGACTGCTGCGGCTCCCGCTTTTGCTGGAATTGTCCGAATCCTGAGTGTCTGACCCGGAGCTCCGCTTAATACTTGGCTGTACTGCGGCTGGCACATTGTTTGCCGGCACGCCGTTATTCTGCGTCTTGAGGCGTAGGATGTCCAGCAGCGCGCTGGTCCGGCTTTCTGCAGTCTGAGGCCTGGTGGCAGGCGCAGCACTCACGAGCGGCTGTTGGGCGGTATGGCTTTGAACTATTGCCGGCGTGGCTTGCCCGGAGTTGCGTACCACGGTGCTTCGTGATGAAGTCGAAGTTGTTATCTTCGGCGCGGCATAGGGT
>JBAXMA010000004.1:0-41881 GCA_037134535.1 bacterium | reverse complement strand
CCTCGTCCTCGAATTGGTGCCTGTTTCGAGGACGAAGGACGACGACGAGTACGATCATGGAAATACCTTAGCTTGATAGCTATGGGGACGCCGGACACCACCTGTGCACGTAATTGAGTCAGGCGGTCACACAGTTCATTCTTTGCTCGATGAATCTTGACCGGTGCCGTGTCAATCTGTCCGGACTGGTGCGTCGAAATGTCACGGCTGGACAAATAACGGAGTTTTGAGCATTTACATTTGATTAGATTTCTTTCCGGCGTAAACTTTCGCGCATGAAGACACGACGTTCCAGTTTTCCGACTGCCCTGGTTACGGCGGCGCTGGTGATGGCGATAGCGGTTCTCGCCGCCGGTGGTTTGTGGGTGATCAGGAACATATACCGTCAGTCGGCGCGGGTTACTGCGGCAAGATCTGTGATCGAGTCGGGGCGGGTGATTACTGCGCAGCTAGCTGACCAGCCGGCCGTTTGCTCTGCGGAAACCGGCAAGCAGGACTGGGTGAACTTCTCACGGGTGGTGCGATCCCTCCGCAAGCTGGAACGGAATCTGCAGTATGTAGAGGTGTCAGTGAACGGGGTGGTGGTGTTTCATGAACAGCTGAGCGGCATTGACGGTAGTGAGCTTAATGCGGAACGAGCCGGTTTCGGAACAGACCCTGAAAAAGTCCTGCTGGGAAGGGAGATACTGGTGGCGGGTACCAATCCGCTCCCGGTGGTTGTATTCACGGCGAACATTGCCGGTTCACAAGGGCGGCCGTGCACAGTTCAGGTAGGAGTCAGGAGAGAAGCGGTCGAGAGCGAGCAGGGAAAGCCGTCGAATGAGATTGCCGGCATCTTCAAGGTTTCCGTGGCAACAGTCTTTGTGGGTTTCTGCGTGTGCGCAGTGCTGGTGGTTCTGATTATGCGCCGTGATGCGGAAAGAGAAGAAAGGCGGCGCGCCGAGGAGCATCTCACTTTTGCCGGTGTTCTGGCGAACGGGATAGTGCACGACTTCCGCAATCCCATGTCGTCTCTCAAGCTGGATGTGCAGATGCTGCAGAAGGAGGCGCTGAAGAAGGCTGAAAGCAAACCGGGCCGCATGGCGGAACTGGCAGCAAGGGCTGGCGGCACAATTGACAGGCTGGACAAGATATTTCAGGAGTTTCTGTTCCTGTCCAGGCCCGTTCCGGATGTCCTTGAAGTCGTCCGACTGAATGCCTGTATCAAGGACTGTCTGGAATTGCTTGCGCCCCGTTTTGAGGAGGCCGGTGTTGCCTTGAATGCCCGGCTGCCGGATACCGACCTTGAGGTTATGGGTCTTCCGGCCGGCCTCAAGAGGGCAATAGTTAATGTGCTGACCAACGCGGAGCACTTCTCTGTACGGGGCGGGCGGGTATCAGTGAACTGCTTCGCCGAGCGGAATACAGCCATTATCGAGGTGAGTGATGAAGGACCCGGTGTGCCGGACGCCGATAAGGAGCGGATTTTCGAGATGTTTGTCACAACCCGTGTCGGCGGTACTGGTCTGGGGCTTGCTCTTGCCAGGACTGCCGTTAAAGACAGCGGGGGAACCATTGTTGTGAAAGACAGGCCGGACGGTGGCGCCTGTTTCAGAATTGTCCTGCCACTGTCAGGGAAAATATGAGTACTCCACGAATATTGATAGTTGAAGATGACAAGGATGGCTGCCGCTCGGTGACTGAGGCTGTCGAAGATGCCGGTTTTACTGCAGTGGCGGTGTCAAACGGAGAAGCCGCCGTTGCTGAGTTCCGGAAGCAGTCTTTTGACGTAGTATTAACCGATCTGATGCTGCCAGGGATGGATGGCATGGCGGTACTGACCCAGGTCAGAAGAATCAATTCCAGGGTTCCTGTTCTGATAATGACCGCCTATGGCACTGTTTCTTCCGCAGTGCAGGCCCTCAAGGCTGGCGCTTATGACTACATTTTGAAGCCGCTGGATCTGGAGGATATTCAATCAAAGATTTCCAGGGCCGTGGAAACCGCGCGACTACGGTCGGAAGTTGCCACCTTGCGCAGTACCGTTGTTGAACGGTATTCGGCCGGATCAATGGTGGCGGCATCTGAAGGAATGAAAGCTGTTGTCGGCCAGATATCTGCTGTAGCTGACAGCAATGCGACGGTGCTCGTCCTGGGAGAAAGCGGAACAGGCAAAGAGCTCGTTGCCAGGGCGCTACATGTTGACGGCAAGCGCCGGAACAGCCCGTTTGTGCCTGTGAATTGCGGAGCTTTTACAGATACCCTTCTGGAGTCCGAGCTGTTCGGGCACGAAAAAGGTTCATTTACCGGGGCCTCATCGCAGCGCAAGGGTGCCTTCGAACGGGCGGATGGTGGCACGCTTTTCCTTGATGAAGTGGGTAATTCGCCCAAGTCAGTGCAGGTCAGACTGCTGAGGGTTCTGGAGGAGCGGGAACTGTTCAGGGTGGGTGGGCAGGAGCAGATCAGTGTGGATGTCCGGGTCGTATCGGCTTCGAATCGGGATCTTGATGAACTTGTGGAGGAAGGCGAGTTCAGGGAGGATCTGTTGTACAGGTTGAAAGTTGTCGTCATCCGCATTCCACCTCTGAGGGAGCGGCGCGAAGATATACGACCACTGGTTGACCGCTTCACTGCAATGGCTTGCGAGGATCATGGGCGCCACATTTCCGGCATTGAAGCTGAATACTACCGGCGGTTGGGGGAATACGATTGGCCCGGCAATGTGCGACAGTTAAAGAACGTTGTTGAAGCATCAGTGGTGATGGCCTCCGGACCGGTGCTTACTGCCGCGGACGCCCGTCTGGATGAATCACCGAAGGAGTCGAAGGCGGTGTCTGTCCCCGACGGCGTGACTTTTGCCGATATGGAGAAGACGATTCTTCTCGAAACTTTGCGGAAACACGAGGGCAACAGGACTCTTTCGGCCGAGAAGCTGGGCATTTCCCGCCGTACGATCCAGCGGAAGATCAAGGACTACGGACTGCCGTTTTAGTTGTAACTGGGTGGCTGACTGACTCAAGTAAATGCACAAGGTGGCGTCAGGCGTCTCTGCCGGACGCTTCTTTCTTGCCCCAAGGGGCTCACTGCCGTCCATCAGTCGACAGACGCGGCAGGGGCCTGAATTTCGTCTCCAGCGCCGTAAGGGCGCTGGGAGCTCCACGTAACTGAGAAGTTGTGAAAGAATTGTAGAAGAGCGGTCGGTGTGGTAGTCGGCCATCACAATCCTTGGCAAAATCGAATGATTTCGATAAGGGAGGGCGCGGTGCCACCCGCGCCGGGAACTATTTCACAGCTTCTGATCCGTTACCGGAATATTAGTTTTGCATTGATCAGGCAGGATTTGGCATGGTTATTGCTGAACCGCAAGACCTGGAACAACGCTTACATAGTTGGCAGGTGTGTGATCGAAAAGCAGATTACGATGAGAATTGCGATCGCGTTTGGGATTACCATATGGAAAGGAGCGGGTCATGGCTGTTGATGTGAAACGGATAGGGGAACGTGTGGTTGCTGAGAGTGCGGTGCTAAACCGCGTGCGGACGGCGATACAGGGAGTGATTATCGGGCAACACGGATTGGTTGACCGGCTTCTTGCGGCGCTTCTGTGCAATAACCATGTTCTGATCGAAGGTGTGCCTGGTCTGGCTAAAACGCTGACTGTGACCACGCTGGCGAAATCCATCAAGGCAACCTTCAGACGCATTCAGTTTACTCCCGATCTTCTACCGGCTGATCTTGTCGGCACGTTGATCTACAACCCGAAGAGCGGGGATTTCACGACCAGGAAAGGTCCTATTTTCGCCAATATCATACTGGCAGACGAAATCAATCGTGCGCCTGCAAAGGTTCAGAGCGCCCTGCTTGAGGCAATGCAGGAGCGTCAGGTTACCATTGGTGATCAGACGTTCAAACTTGAGGAACCCTTCATGGTGCTGGCGACGCAAAATCCCATAGAGCAGGAGGGGACGTATCCGCTTCCGGAAGCCCAGGTAGACAGATTCATGTTCAAGTTGAAAGTAACCTACCCTACGAAAGCGGAGGAACAGCAGATATTGAGGAAGATGGCCACTTCGGCTCCAAGGACGGGGATTGAATCTGTCATTACCACTGCTGAGATTCTGCGATTGCGTGAGTTGACTGACGAAATCTTCATGGACGAGAAGATTGAAGAGTATATCGTAAATATAATTGAAGCTTCCCGGAACCCGTCCGCGTACAAGCTGGATATTGGCGATCTCATACGGTACGGCGCCTCGCCTCGTGCCAGCATATTCCTGGCAATGGCTTCAAGAGCGCACGCGTTTCTTGAAGGGCGTGGCTTCGTCACCCCCCAGGATGTCAAGTCCATCGCAATGGATGTGCTGCGGCATCGTGTTATTGTCACCTACGAGGCGGAAGCTGAAGAAAAGACGTCGGAAGATATTGTGCAGAAGATACTGCAAACGGTTGAAGTGCCATGATTCCGAAGGAATTGGCGAAAAAGATCCGGTATATCGAGATCTACACCAGCAAGGCTGTCAATGATATCCTTGCCGGTGAGTATGGCAGTGTATTCAAAGGCCGTGGCATGGAGTTTGACGAAGTCAGGGAATACCAACCCGGCGATGAGGTGCGGACCATTGACTGGAACGTTACGGCCAGGATGGGGCACCCGTATGTCAAGCGGTTCGTTGAGGAGCGTGAGCTGACGGTTTTGTTCCTTGTCGATCTTTCCGCCTCCGGTGCATTCGGCAGCGGCCGGCAGACTAAGAACGAAGTAGCCGCCGAGCTCTGCGCACTCCTGGCATTTTCGGCCATAAAGAACAATGACAAGGTCGGCCTGATTGTCTTCACTGACGGAGTGGAACTGTTTGTGCCGCCTGCGAAGGGAGTCTCGCATGTGCTGCGGCTTGTGCGCGACCTTCTTGGTTTCAAGCCACGTCAGACCAGTACCGATATAGCAGGTGGTCTTGACTATCTTGGCCGCGTAACCTCCAAGAGGTGTGTGGTGTTTCTGGTTTCGGATTTCCTCGGAGAAGCATTCGAAAAACCGATGCGGGTGGTCGGCAGAAGGCATGACTTAATAGCTGTATCCCTGACAGATCCGAGAGAGATGCGGTTTCCGAACGTTGGTCTTGTGGAGCTTGAAGACGCTGAGACGGGCGCGTCGATCCTTGTGGACACCGGCAGTGCGGCAGTTCGCCGCCGCTACGAACAGCTCGGAGACGCGCGCACGAAACGGCTGCGGGATCTCTTCAGGTCGAACGGCATTGATCAGATTGAAGTGGTGACTAGTGAAGATTATGTGAAGGACCTCGTGCGGTTCTTCAGATCACGCGAACGAAAATCAGGAATAGCGTGAACAGGAGACAAAGATGACGGACAAACTTGATTTTTCACTGCCACAGCGTGAGGCAAAGACGGACTCTGCCGCAAAGGGACTCTATGCCCTGTTCGCGGTTGGACTGGTGGTTATTGTTATAAACGTGGTGCTGACCGTGTCGCTTGTCCGCCGACCGGCGGGGGCTGTGGTCACAACGGCTGGAATACTGAGTGCGGATGGGCAGAAGAATCTTGCGCTCAAGCTTGAGAAGCAGGGGTTGGCCATGCGGGCGGTAGATGCGTGGAAGGAATATCTGACTCTCACCGTGCCATCCAATGACGAGACTGCGAGAATTCTTTACCGCATGGGTACGCTTTACCAGGGTGCCGGGAATTACGATATGGCGCTTGACAGCTACTATCGTTCCGAGAGTTGTGCCGCCGTTGCCGAGATCGCCCAGGAGATCAGCCAGCGAACAGCAAAATGCCTTGAGTCGCTCGGGAAGTTCTCTGCACTCCGGTATGAACTCGATGAGCGGGTCAGCGCCAATACCAACGCGAAGAGCGCTGGCGCCGAGGTGGTGGCGGAACTCGGATCCAGAAAGATAACCAGAGAGGAACTGGACAGGAGGATTGAGGACCAGATCGAGAGGCAGCTTGCCAGGTTTGCTGCGGGGATGCCCGAAGATGTCATTCAGAAGCAGAAGGAGGCCCTGTTCCAGAGGGCGTCGACGTCGACGGAGCGTTTGCAGGCGCTCAATAGCCTTGTAGCCGAGGAGCTTCTATACCGACGCGCGATAGAGCTTAAGATGGGAGACGACCCGAAGGTTCGCGATACCATTCGTGACCTTGAGAAATCGGTTCTGGCAGAAAAGGCTCTCCGTACGGAGCTAGCCGGCCAGATCAAGATTACCAAGAGCGATATCGATACCTGGTACCAGGCGCATAAAAAGGAATACGTTACACCTGAGAAGGCCAGGATTGCGCATATTCTGGTCAAGGATGAAGACGCTGCCGGGGCGGCCCGAAAGCGTTTGGCGGACGGGGACAAGTTTGAGGATGTTGCGAAAGAGCTGTCCATCGATAAGCGGACGTCTGTGAATGGCGGTAATCTTGACGGGTGGGTCGAGAAAGACTCCGACATGATTCCAGGCGTTGGTCGCTCGCCGGGAGCTTCGGACGCGATATTCGGAACCCCTGCCGGAAAAGTCTGCGAGAAGACGGTCAAGACAGATGGTGGGGTCAATGTAGTCAAAATTCTACAGCTTGAACCTGAGCGACAGCGCCCGCTGGAAGAGGTGCAGCAGGCGGTCTACGGGCAGATGTATGCTGCAAAGGAACGTGAGGCCCAGGAGATGCTCTTTGATCAACTCCGGAAGAAACACAATGTGACGATCCACTACTCAGCGTTCCCGGCGCAGAAGGAAAAGCAGGAGAGTGTTCCTGAAAACAAGTGACAGAGCTAATGTGAACGGGACTGTTGTCCGCAATATTCTGGTCGCGGTGGCGTCAGTGTTGTGTCTTGCCGGTATTGCCTCCTGCGGCGGGGGTAAGGATTCTGCCGCCAAAGCGCCCGCAGGTATTGAGCGTAAGGTGGAGCGGGGTCCCATTACTGCCGTCGTGCGGGTGGATAAGGGAGAAGTAACGATTGCCGACAGGGTGAATCTTTCGATAGAGGTCAGGGCAAAAGAGGATTACGAGGTCGAACTGCCGCCGGTCGGCGACAAGCTGGAACAGTTTGGAATAGTAGACTATCGCACGGATCAGCCGCAGCTTGTAGGGACCAATGAAGTTGTGACCAGGCGCTCCTATGTGCTGGAGCCATTTCTGTCAGGCGACTATACGATCAGACCGTTCAAGGTGACATTCCGGAAGAAGACAGAGGCTGCGGATGTCAGACATGAACTGGAAACTGCGGAAGTGACTGTCAAAGTGACGTCGCTTCTGCCGGAAACGATCAAGGAGCTTCAGATAAAGGATATCGTCCCGCCGGTCAGGTTGCCCGGTATCTGGAATAGCACTCTGTTGATAGCTGTCGTGCTGGGAGTGATCCTGCTGTTGATGGCCGTTGTAATTACTGTGTTTCTGATGCGGCGCGGACGAGGTATAGCAGCGGCGCAAGTGGTGCCGGCGCATGAGCTCGCTTACCGCAGGTTACAGGAGCTGGTTGATGAGGATCTGATTGGAAAGGGGGAGATTAAACTCTTCTATCAACGTATTTCCGATATTCTCAGGCATTACATTGAGGATCGGTTCGGACTTCGGGCGCCGGAACAGACGACGGAGGAGTTTCTTGGAACACTGGGTGCGAGCGATGCACTTGTTGTTCAGTACAGGAATCTCCTGAAGAGTTTTCTTCTGAACTGTGACATGGTCAAGTTTGCTGAGCATCACCCTGACTCTGTTGAGATTCAGAACGCTTTCAATAGCTGCAGGACATTTATTACGGAGACGGTGCCGAGGGACGTCAATGGCGCGCCGTGTGAGAAACCGGAACAACTAACAACGGACAACTGACAAACTTAACATGCGCTTTGAATCACCATTAGTTTTGCTTGTGCTGCTGGTTTTGCCGCTGATGTTCTGGCTGCGATACCGGAAGAGGCAGCCGGGAACGCTGTCGTTCTCGTCGATTGCCACTGCAGCAAGGATTGGCCCGTCGTTGCGCCAGCGGCTTACGGTAATTCCGCCGGTTCTGCGCGTCTTCGTCCTTATTCTGCTGACCGTGGCGCTTGCGAGACCGCAAGAGGGTAAAGAACAGATAAAAGATATCAGTCAGGGGATTGCGATTGAGATGGTCGTGGACCGCTCCGGCAGCATGGGGCAGGACATGGAGTATGAGGGGGTTGTTTCCAATCGCCTCGGAGTGGTTAAGGCCGTATTCGAGAAATTCGTGACAGGTGGAGGGCGCGGCTTGCCAGGGCGCCCGGCTGATCTGATAGGCATGGTTGCATTTGCCCGCTACCCCGACACGGTCTGTCCGCTCACGCTGTCGCACGGGGCGCTCCATGAGTTTCTCGGGACCGTCAGGCTTGCCGAGACTCGTAACGAAGATGGAACTGCCATTGGTGAGGCAATAGCTCTGGCTGCAGCCCGGCTCAAGATGGCCGAGGAGACGATTGCGCAGCAGACCGGCGAGAGAAGCGACAAGTACCGGATCAAGAGCAAGATTATCATTCTACTGACTGACGGTGAGAATAATGCCGGCAAGCGGAACCCGTTGCAGGCCGCGAAGCTCGCCGCCGGTTGGGGGATCAAAATATATACGATAGGTGTCGGGGGCGGTGAAGGCACTATGATGGTTCAGGACCCGTTCTTTGGAAGTTTCAGGGTTCCCGGCCGCTCAGGAGTGAACACCGCAATGCTCAAACAGATAGCGGATGAGACAGGTGGAATATTCCGCATGGCGGAAGACGCTAAAGCGCTTCATACAATATATCAGGAAATTGACCGGCTGGAGCGCACGGATGTCGAGTCAGTGCGCTATATGGACTACAGAGAGATGGCTGTGCCATTTGCGCTGGCCGGCCTGATTCTTCTGTGTCTTGAGATCGTGCTGAGATGCACGGTGTTCAGGAGGGCGCCATGAACGAGATGAAGTTCATGCACACAGAGATGCTGTTGCTTGTTTTTCTTGCTCCGGCGCTGCTCGGTTTCTTCTTGTTTGCAGCGCAGCGTCGCCGCCGCGCTCTCGAGGCATTTGTCGGCGCGGGGCTGCTTGATCGCATTGTGGTCTCCGCAAGTCCGGCAAGACGACGCCTGATGGCGGCGTTCATTCTTTGCGCTGTGGTATTGATTGCCATTGCCCTGGCCAGGCCGTGCTGGAATCCAAAACAGAAGCAGATCGAGCGAAGGGGCAGGGATGTGGTGTTTCTTCTGGATGTTTCGAAGAGCATGCTTGCCGAGGATCTGGCACCTAACCGTCTTGAACGTGCCAAACTGGCGATAAGAGACTGTGTTGAGAAGCTCCAGGGTGACCGGGTCGGGATAGTGGTGTTCGCCGGGACATCCTCAGTGAAGTGTCCGCTTACGCTGGACTACGGCTTTTTCAGGATGATGCTGGACGATATAAGCACCGATAGCATCACGCGTGGCGGCACTCTGATGGGCGATGCTATCCGGAAGATCACGACCGAAGTCTTTGATGATCAGGAAAAGGAGTGCAAGGACATTGTACTTATAACAGACGGAGAAGATCACGACAGTTTTCCGGTTGACGCCGCCGAGAAAGCCGGACAGAGAGGAATCAGGCTCATTGCCATCGGTTTTGGAAACGCGAACGAAGGGACCCGTATTCCGGTGACAAATGAGAAAGGCGGGAAAGCGTTCCTTACATATAAAGGGAAGGAAGTGTGGTCGAAGCTCGATGCCGATACCTTGAGGAAGATGGCGATTGCTACACCAGGTGGTAAATACTGCGATGTAAGCACGGGCTCAATCGATCTTGGCGATATCTATGCCAAACTGATCGCGACATCGGAAAAGAAGACTGTTGAATCGCAAACAGTGAAGCTCTATGAAGAGAAGTTTCAGATTTTTCTGGCCCTGGCGCTTCTCCTTCTCTTCATTGAAGCGGGAACAGGTGAGCGCAGGCGCAAGGGAAAGACTGTTGGGGCGCAAGGGTAGAGGACGTTTGCGTAATCTTGTGTCGTTCAGGTAAGGGAATGGAAGATGAAGACGTATAATTCAGTTCATGACGGGGCTGCGGACCATGGCGCAGTGAGATTCCTGTTCGTGTCGCGTCTGCTTGCCCTGGCGGGAGCGCTATGTCTTTGCGTGGCTGACGTCAGTGCGGAATCGGCTGCGAACCTGATAGATGCAGGGAACAGTGCGTTTGATGCCGGCAAGTATGATGAAGCGCTTTCCATGTACGACAAAGCCTCTGTAGGGGTTCCTGAATCGCCGGTCATCTACTTCAATAAGGGTGACACGTTGTATCGCAAGGGCGATTATGCCGGTGCCTCGGAAATGTTTGAGAAAGCAGCCATCAAGAGCAAGACGCTGAAGCTGGAATCGGGTGCAAGGTACAATCTCGGGAACTGCTCTTTCAGGGAAGCCGGGAAGCAGCGAGATAGCGACTTGCAGAAAGCTCTGGCGGCCTGTCAGGCGAGTGTAAAATATTATCAGGAAGCTCTGAAGCTTGATGCGGAGTGCAAAGATGCGGCAAGGAACATCGAGGTTGTGCGTCTAACCATGAAGACCATACTTGATGAGATAAAGAAAAAGCAGGACGAGGCTGCCAAGCAGAAGGACCAGCAGAAGGATGCGGCAGAGAAAATGAAGCAGTTGATCCAGAAGCAGGAACAAGCTGCTGAGAAGAGTAAGTCTCTGGCAAAAGAAAAGCAGACACAAGGCGAATCTCCTGACGCACAGAAGAAGGCACAGGAACTGACTGATGAGCAACAGAAGATCAAACAGGAGACTGACAAGCTTTCGGAGGAAATGAAGGCTTCTCAGCCTCAGCCTCAGACCCAAGGTCAGAATCAGAAGCAGCCGGATGTTGCCACAAATGCGACGGAACATCTGGATAAGGCGTCGGGACATCAGGATAAGGCGTCGGATGAGCTACGGAAGAATAAGCCTGAACAGGCGCAGCCGGAACAGGGCGAAGCGGCAAAGGAGCTTAAGGAAGCATTGAAGTCGCTGGAAGGCGATCAGAAGCAGAAGGATCAAAAGGACCAGAAGCAGCAGCAGGATCAGCAGAAACAGCAGGACCAGAAAGACCAGAAGGACCAGAAGGAGAACCAGCAGCAGGAGCAGTCCGATCAGCAGGAGCAAACTGCAAAGGTTGACGAGAATGTGCGTGATGTGCTTAATGATGAGAAGGCTAACAAGCAGGAACGGGAGCGGCGTTCTATGGCGCCATATGGTGAAGTGGACAAAGATTGGTAGGAAGAGTGCACTGATCACCGTGACAACGATAAAGACAATACGAAGAGGCCGATGTTGGGCAGTTTGCGCTGCGGCTTGTTTTACTGTTCTCGCAGTGACAATGAGCTGTTCCGGCGAAGGGCTTACGGCGGTAGCCGAGATTGAAAGTCAACATGCCTTTATGGGCGAACCGCTTTCCTTCCGGATACGCGTTACCGGTAGCGATACTCCTGTGCCTGACCTGACGGGGGTCACGGATTTCAGCGTTCGTGATGCGGGTGTGAGTCAGAGTTCGCGAAGTTCGTTCACAATCATCATGAACGGGCGTCAGGTCAGGAAAGATTCGGGGGCTGAGATAGTCTTCAGTTACGAGCTGGTTCCCAAAAAGACTGGCGTGCTCACTGTCCCGGCGATAGCGGTTGTTGCGCAGGGAGCCACAGTTCGGACGGCACCGATCCAGGTCAAGGTGGATCCTCCGTCTGAGACGTCTGATTTCAAGATGCGGTTGAGTCTGTCAAAGACGCGCTGCTACGCAGGTGAGCCGGTGGTTCTGAGGGTTGTCTGGTACATAGGTGCCAGGGTCGGCAATTATCAGATGAGCTTGCCTGTACTTGAAAACGATGCTTTCACTTTTGCTGATCCGCATGACGGTCAATTCACAATGGTGCAGATCACAGGCGGTACGCTTGCGGCTGTGCAGGGGCGGACTGAACTTGATGGCCGCCAGTACGATGCGGTTGAGTTCACAAAGATCCTGATTCCCAGAAGGGCTGGTACCTTCGAAATTCCCCCCGCTACGATTGCATGTACTGCACTTACCGGGCGTGGCTCAGGCTACAGGAAGGTGGTCGTGCCTTCCAGTGCGGCGTCTCTGGAAGTTCTGGCGGTGCCCCAGGAAGGTCGTCCTGCCGGTTTTGCCGGACATGTCGGGGAGTACAGGATTTCGGCAAGTGCCACCCCGGTGGAGGTGAATGTGGGCGATCCAATCACGCTCAGTATAGTGCTGAGCGGGCCGGAATATCTTGAGAATATTGAATTGCCGCCGCTTGGCGGTCAACCCGCACTGGTCCGCGATTTCAAGATACCCGCCGAGATTGCCGCAGGTAAGACCGCTGGCGGGGCCAAAGTGTTTACGCAGAGCATTCGGGCTCAGCGTGAGGATGTGCAGTGCATACCGCCCATAGAGCTGGCCTACTTCGATACAAAATCGGGAAAGTATGGAATTGCCAGATCTGCGGCCCTGCCCTTGAAGGTCAAGCCTACGAGGGTGATCACCCCCGATATGGTTGAGGGTGGGCAGGTGGTTGTGGCGGGAAGTGCGCTGGAGGCCTGGGGCAAGGGGATCGCGCACAACTACGAAGGATATGATTTGCTTTCTGATCAGCGGGCCGGGCCGGCAGTATGGATCAGGTCGCCACGATGGATATGCGCCATATCTCTGCCGCCATTTGCCTATTTCATGATTCTCACCTTTACTGTGGCAATCCGCAGGCGCAATGCGGATCCGCTTGCTCAGAAAGCGCGTAAAGCATTCGGGCAATTTGGCAGGGCTTGCAGCACGACAGGAAAGCTGACCGGCGGGACTTCGCCTGCGCTCCTTGAGGCGATGCGGGAATATCTTGGGAGCAAGTTGAGAATTTCCTCTGCAGCTATGAGTTTTAGAGATGTGCAGCCATGTCTGACTGCCAGAGGCGTTGATCAAGCGGTTATGAACGAGCTGCGACTGTTCTTTGAGCAATGTGAAACGGACAGTTATGCCGGTGGTTCGGGCAAGAGCGGAAAAGACTCAATGCTTGCAGATAAAGCCCTTAGAATAGTCAGCAAGATTGAGCGGGAATTGAGATGATGTTACTTATCCCTCCGGGGAATGCAGGTAATGGTGGAGTAGTTGAATGCTGAAGACGTTGAGATGCTTGACGGTTGCGATAGTGGTCTGCATCGCGCTTGGAGCAATGGTTCCGGGCGTCAGTGTGGCGTTGCCGGTAGTCGGGGCGATGAACGAAGGTGAGATGAGCGTGCTTCTGAAAGAGGGTGCCGATCTGTTCAGGCAGGCAAATGCGACTGTTGGCAGGCGGCCGGAGGATGCAAAGGAGCTTTACGGGAAAGCAGTAATGCGTTTTGAGCGCATTGCAGGCGAAGGCGGTATTCACAATGGTCAGCTCTACTGTGATATTGGCAACGCCTACTTTCGGATGGAGGATCTCGGTCGGGCGATTCTTAATTACCGGCGTGCTGCGCTATACACTCCGAACGACGTCAACCTCCGCCAGAATCTTGAATATGCGCGCTCAAAGCGATCGGACAAGGTCGATGTCGGACAGAAAACGAAGATACTGAACACGCTGTTCTTCTGGCACTACGATCTTTCGGCTAAGACCAGGGCTTTATTCTTTTTGGTTTTGTTTATGGCAGGGTGGGCTGCTGCCATCCTGCGGATATTTCTGCAAAGATCATGGATCGGCTGGGTCATAGGTGTTACTGCCGTTTTGGCAGTGTTGCTTCTGGGTTCCGTTGCTGTAGAAGAATGGTCCATGCGCACGCTGAAGGCGGGTGTGATTGTTGGTCGTGACGTGATCGCAAGAAAAGGTGACAGCGAAACATACGAACCCAGCTTTACTGAACCGCTTCACGCAGGAACTGAATTCGAGGTCGTTGAACAGAGGCCTGAGTGGTATCAGATCGAGCTCGCTGATGGTCGCAGGTGCTGGATACCATGGAAGAGTTCAGAGTTGATACAGTGATATTTCGATAAAGCGATAAAGTGTGAGTTCAATGAGAGAGAAACAATTTGACAGTTTTACCGCATCGGAACTCTATTGCGCCCGATGTAAATGTGTTCGCGCAGTCAGAGAACGTTTGCTGCTTGTTCTTGCGACCGGCGAGATAAGCGCCTACCGCTGTGTTGTGTGTGGTGAGGCCCTGGCGACACGTGAAATCAAGGCTGCTCAAAGTCCGCTCATAATTAAAAAGTGATGCATTTTTGTACAATGTGCATCATTTTGAGACACTGAGACACAGCGTGATGACGCTTGAGCGACTTGCTGTTTTACATTATTTATCGGCTAATTTCGTTGGAATTATGCTTATTATGTTGGTATGTTATATCCGTCGGTTTGACTTGGCTCGAACCCTGCTATAGAGGTGATCATGAAAAAACTACAAAGAGGACATATTCTGAACAAGGGTAAGTTATATGTGAGACCTGTGTGTGCTGCAAAGATGCTTGATGTGCACAGCGGGACGGTGGCGAACTGGTTTAATGAGGGCAAGATTTCAGGGATACTTCTTCCGTCCCAGTTCGGTACCAGGAAAGTTCTATTCGTTCTGAAATCGGAGCTTACGAAAAATCTTCATAACTTCAAGTGTGTGGTATGTAAGAAGAAGTTCGTATCAAAGGTTGTCAGAAGAGCGAGAGACCGGACGTTCTGCTCGGAGACGTGCGCCAATAGCTGGTGGAATTATCATGCGCCTGTGCGCGCGGGCGTACGAACTAAGCGAGTTGTGTAATCGCCGGTATACTTCCATTTATTCTAGTTGCAGCAGTCCTGCTGACGGGCTGCAATGCGATTCTCGGGGAAGACGATTCGGTCTCGGCATTGATCAAGACGGCTGACAGCGTGGTCATTGAGAGAAAATACACGAAACCGGGATCGGATCGGTCTTATTTACGGATTATGTCTTATGGGCAACTCGAGACCCATCAGCTTGCAAATACTCTTCTCGGCGCCAGGCGTGATCGTGGCTCTTGTCCTGGACTGCTGAATACTGTTAAATTCTACTGCAAGTCTGAGCCAGTGGCAAAAATTGAAACACGCTCCGGCGTCTTTGTATTCCTCGATAAGCAATACCGGTCGGCATCACGGATTTTACCGGAACTTGTTGATGCAGCACTCGAGACAGCGCCCGAAATGGAAGTGAAGGCGTTGCAGCGGTAGCGTGTGCCGATCTTGACTACCAGTCTTCAATTCAGCATCATCAGGTCGAGTGGCTTTCCTGACTTTGCGATCTGCCGGGACTAGCCCGAATGGAGAATCGAAATGACCCCTACACTGACTGTTATTAAAGATTTGCCGGCGAAAGCCGGTGGCGAGGCAAAGATCGGTGGCTGGCTTCTTGGCAAACGATCCGGGGGGAAAGTCATATTCCTGCTCGTCAGAGACGGCACTGGCGTGTGCCAGTGTGTGGTTGAAGCCGGGAATCCGGAAGCATTCATTTCTGCCGGAGAGCTCACCCAGGAATCGTCGCTGTATGTTTCGGGTCAGGTGCGGGCGGATGCCCGCGCGCCAGGTGGTTGTGAGATGGCGGTTTCTTCCATTAGTGTGCTTCAGAAGGCTGATGAGTATCCCATATCACGTAAGGCGCACGGAGTGGACTTCCTGATGTCGCATCGCCATCTCTGGCTGCGCTCCCAGCGGCAGACAGCGATCCTCCGCATACGCCACACAGTGATCAAGGCCTCTCGCAGCTTCTTCGACAATCGCGGTTTCATACTCGTGGATACACCAATCCTTGTGCCTGGGGCTGGGGAGGACTCCAAGTCGTTGTTCCCGGTTGATTACTACGGCGACAAGGTGTTTCTTGCCCAGACGGGTCAACTTTACCTTGAGAGCGCATGCATGGCGCTGGGGAAGGTGTATTGTTTCGGGCCAACGTTCAGGGCGGAAAAATCAAAGACCCGCCGGCATTTGTCCGAGTTCTGGATGATCGAACCGGAGATTGCTTTCGCCGATCTTGATGATGTCGTTGCTCTTGCCGAAGATATGATTTGTTCTGTTGTAGAGGCGGTTCTGGCGGAAAACCAGGCTGACCTTGCCCTGATGGGCCGTGATATCAGGCCACTGGCTGCCGTCAAGAAGCCTTTTCCCCGCATTACGTATACTGAGGCGGCCGCGATGCTCAGGAGCGAAAAGACTGCAACATGGCTTGGCGACGAACTCGAGCGTGACCGTGCTATTCTCCAGTGTATGATCAAGGAACTGTCGGCTCTGGATCAACGGCTGGCCCAGGCGACGAAAGGGCATACCCGCGACAAGCTCCAGGAGCAGGAGGCTGAACTGCGGGAGAAGATCCACGAACTTGATGCCGATCTGACGGCACGGCCTGAACATATCAAACTTGCCCAGGCGTTCGAATGGGGAAAAGATCTTGGCGGGAGCGACGAGACGATCATATCCAGGCTTCATGACCGGCCTGTTTTTGTCACTGACTATCCGAAGGAGGCAAAGGCCTTCTATATGAAGGTTTCCGACGGCGGGACGGGCAGAACTGTGCGGAATATGGATCTTCTTGCGCCGGAGGGATACGGTGAGATTATCGGCGGAAGCCAGCGTGAGGAGAATCCCGATGTGATTCTTGCAAGGAT
This sequence comes from bacterium, assembly GCA_037134535.1. GTDB lineage: Bacteria > Verrucomicrobiota > Kiritimatiellia > SPBP01 > SPBP01 > JBAXKQ01. The sequence continues at coordinate 25,368 of JBAXMA010000004.1, read as the reverse complement.
GAAGGAAGTCGGGCTTGATCCTGCAAAGTACGAGTGGTATCTGGACCTGCGCCGGTACGGAAGCGTACCGCATGGTGGCTTTGGTCTTGGCATCGAGAGGACACTGTCCTGGATTTGCGGCCTGCGGCACGTGAGAGAGGCGATACCGTTTCCGAGAATGATGGCAAGGATGGATATGTAGGGTCATGCTTACCTCAAATCGATAGGACAAACCATACGCAGCAACGGACCACTGGCAACGAACAATGAACAACTGACTAGGAGAGCGACCACCATGGCACAAGCACAGCGAACAGCAATTACGCCCACGAGGAACGATGACTACCCCGAATGGTACCAGCAGGTGATACGTGGTGCGGATCTTGCCGAATCCTCACCCGTGCGGGGTTGTATGGTGATCAAGCCCTGGGGTTACAGTCTCTGGGAGAATATTCAACGGGTGCTGGATGCCAGATTCAAGGCGACAGGTCATCAGAATGCCTATTTTCCGCTCTTTATTCCCAAAAGCTTCATGGAGAAGGAAGCAGAGCATGTTGAAGGGTTTGCCAAGGAATGTGCGGTGGTCACTCACCACCGTCTTGCCGCTGGCCCGGACGGGAAACTAGTGCCTGCTGGCGAACTGGATGAACCGCTCATCGTCAGGCCTACCTCTGAGACAATTATTGGCGCATCATTTGCCAAATGGGTGCAGTCTTATCGCGATCTGCCGCTTCTGATCAATCAGTGGGCTAATGTCGTGCGCTGGGAGCTGCGGCCGCGGCTGTTTCTCCGTACAACTGAATTCCTCTGGCAGGAAGGTCATACCGCGCACGCAACTGAAAAGGAAGCGCGGGAAGAGACGATGCGGATGATGGAGGTCTATGCAGCCTTTGCTGAAGAATATATGGCTGTGCCTGTAATAAGGGGAGAGAAGACAGCGTCCGAGCGGTTTCCGGGTGCAGTGTCGACTTTCTCTATTGAAGCAATGATGCAGGACCGGAAAGCACTGCAGGCCGGGACGTCGCACTTCCTGGGCCAGAATTTCGCCAAAGCCTCATGCATAAAGTTCCAGGATGAAGCCGGTACCGAGCAGCATGCATGGACGACATCATGGGGTGTATCGACGCGTCTGATAGGCGGCATTATAATGACCCACAGTGATGATGATGGCTTTGTTCTGCCGCCGCGGCTGGCGTCGGCACATGTGGTGATTCTGCCCATGAGCCACGGCGGTCATTCAGAGGCTGGAGTGAGCGAATACTGTGACAAATTTGCACAGGAACTGAGGGCGCAGAAGTACATGAACGGGAACGTGGAAGTTGTTATGGACACGCGTGATCTGCGCGGCGGTGACAAGATGTGGTCATGGATCAAGAAAGGCATCCCGCTGTGGGTCGAGATCGGCAAGCGCGAGGTTGATGCAGACGCGGTGTGTGTGGGCCGGCGCGACAAGGCGCGTGAGAAGCGCGAAGTTATGCCGAGAGCTCAATTTGTGGCCGGAATTGCACAGGAGCTGGACAGAATTCATAAAGCACTGTTCGACCGTGCAAAGGCTCTGCGGGAGACGAATACAAAGAGAATTGAATCGAAAGACGAGTTTTACAAGTTCTTCACGCCGGCAAACGCCGGAAGGCCGGAGATTCACGGTGGATTTGCGCTATGTCACTGGAATGGCGACCCGGCAGTCGAGGAAACAGTGAAGAAAGACCTGAGCGTTACCATCCGGTGTGTACCCATGGATGCGCCGGAAGAAGACGGCAAATGCGTGATTACCGGCCAACCCAGCAAGCGGCGGGTGATTTTCGCAAAGGCGTATTGAGTTGTCAGTAGCCAAATTGAAACCTGTAGTTGATGAACTGGCGCCAAAACTTAATGCTTACCTCAAGTCGATTGGACAAACCACGCGTAGCAACGGACTACTGACCACTGACCACTGACAGACTCTACGCATCCATATTCTCCAACACCTTCGTCTCCATATCCAGCCGCCTATAGTAGCAATTCCGTGGTTCTCCCGCCCTGTTCTTGGTGTGGCAGATGCCGGCCTTGCGGGGCCGGACCCGGTAGAGCAGGGAGTTTTGCTCGCAGTTGACGCGAATCTCGATCAATTCGAACGTATTTCCGGAGGTTGCACCCTTTTCCCACAATTCATTCCTGGAAGTGCTCCAAAGAATCGCCCGGCGGGTCTCGATGGCCTTTTTGAAGGCCAGTTCGTTAGTATAGGCCACCAGAATCACTTCGTTCGTATCTGCATCCTGTACTGCTACCGGGATCAATCCCTTGCAAATGGCCGCCGCCTTCTCGATCTTGGTGAAATCCAGCATGAGTTTACTGCCGTTTTCGAGCTCATCTGATGTCTTTTGCATGTAATTTCTCCCAGTTATGTCAGTTATCAGTGGTCCGTTGTCAGTTGCCCTTTGCGCTGATGCCACTCGTGCTGTACAAGACTCCGGCTATGCCTGATCGCGACCGATCCATGAAATAGCCTGCATAATGGGTCCGGCGCCTGTTGCCGTCGAGAAAGAATTTCAGGGACATCGACGGGAAGAAGGACGCATCTGCGATCAGGTGCAACTATGTAGCCACAGAAGACTGTCCAGAATACCAGGGCGACCTTGTATGGAGTCATGCAGGGCAAATCGCGAGCAAGCTCGCGTCCTACGTGGTCAGGGGCGCAAGTGCGGCCGCGAGATTTGTCCGACGAATGTAGGAAGCGCGCTTGCGCGCGATCCAGCACGGCTACCTTTATCGCCGTCGATTAGGGAATCTGGCGCAATACCATTCGCGTCTGTCTTTTGCTTGCTCATTCACAGGGACGGCGACAACACCGAAGCGCAGATGCGCCCTCGACAACAAGGACACAGACCTTAAAAGAAGGGCAAAAGATGGGTAAATATTTCCTGTTTGTGACGCTTGACTTCAAAGAGGAGGCAAAGTACATTGCAACTCGATCGTTGGAAACGTCTTTCCAGGTTCGGCATGTGAGCGGGGTGGTTCTGCGAGCGGCGAGCCTGTTTAGCCGGAGAAGTAGAGAAGAAAGCGAAAACATTGTAGCGGATAGGCTGCTACAAAACAAAGGAGACAGGGAATGAAGAAGTTGATGGTAGTTGCGGTAGCGTTGGTTGTAGCGTCGAGTGCGATGGCTCAGCTCCTGCAGGTTGGTCAGACGGCTGCGAAGACGGATGTTGGTGCGATTTCTGGCACAGCCGGCTTCAGCATCGGTACTGGTGACTTCGATGTGAAGGTGTTTGGTGCACGCTGCTCGTATGGCGTGATCGAAAACCTCTTGGTCGTCGGAGATGTCGGACTAGCGGTGCTTCCGGGCGACAACAAGATGGGTCTTGGCGTTGCTGCTCAGTACACGCTTCCCGTCGAGCTGCCCGTGGACGTTGCGGTTCGTGTTGGATTCGGAACGTATAGCGTTTCCGATTTCAGTGATGCTGGCGCAATTAACGCCATGTTGATGGCCAGTTCGAAGATCGAAGCAGTCGATGGTTTGGCCGTGTACGGCGGAGTGGGAATTGCCTATCCGTTGGTTTCTGGTGCTGACATGCAGTTTGTTGGCGATGTTGGTGCAACTTATGGCCTCGCCTCGGTTTGTAAGAACCTCTCGATGTACGGTGAGGTGACCTACGCGACCGAAGATGTTGGCGTTGGCGTTGGCGCCGGCGTAGTATACGGATTCTGATCCGTAAGTTAGAGAAGTACCTAAGCGCGCGCGACATTGAGTCGCGCGCGCTTTTTTTTGTGCAGGCGGCAGCAGGCAGCCGCTCTGCCGGTCGAGATGTGCCAGTTACGTGGTGGGGTAGGGCGCCGTCCCTGGCGCCCTTGTGTTATCTCATAGCTGCTGGGGTTCCCTGCTGTCAGTCAACCGACGGATGAGGCAGGAGCCTCAATTTCGCCCCCTGCGCCGCAAGGGCACTGGGAGGCCACCACGTGATCGACCCCGCCAATCCTGCGTTTCTTTTTGCGTCCATGGCAACAAGCGGCTATGCTGCCTGACATGACCGTTCCGCTCACAATCCAGCAAAAGTGTCCGCTTTGCGGGGGTGTCACGTATTATGCTGTTGCCACGTTCCCTGAACTTACCTGGGTCAGCTGTTCGTGCGGTCTCATTTACAAGAGAACGGAAGCAGAGCAGTCGGTTGCCGCTGCGGCTTATGACGAGACCTATTTTACCGAGTCGGACCGCAGTTCCTACAACAAGCGCACGCGACACCGCATACGAAAGTCCAAAGTACAGATTCTGAACCTGCTGGAGCATGTCAGGCCGGGTCCGCTGCTTGATGTCGGCTGTTCACTCGGCTATGGCCTTGCTGCGGCCGGTGAACTGGGGCTGGAGGCTGTCGGGCTGGATATAAGCGAGTTTGCCGTGGAAACATGCCGTAAGCGGGGCTTTAAAGCGGAAAAAGGATCAATAGACCAGATGCCTTTTGCCGATGCGACGTTTCAGATGGTTGTCATGAAACACGTTCTGGAACACACGCCGGAACCCGGGACGGTGCTGCGCGAGGTCCGCCGGATTTTGAGGCCCGGTGGAGCGGTGTTCATTTCCACGCCTCAAGCCGGGTACAACCGCGCTGTAAAGAACCCGGCACGTTCACGATTCTATCGTCCGGAGAATGCAGGTCGGGATCACTTTATCTACTACACGCCCGTAACCTTGTCGCGGCTACTGAAGGAGGAACAGCTGGTTCCAGTCAGGATTCATCCGCATATTATTCTCCGGCATGCATGCGCGGCAGAGAGGTACGGCCGTATGGCGATCTTGCCTTTTTTTGCTGCGGCACAGGCACTGGCCGATCTTCTCGCTCTGCGAAAAGAGTTCTGGCTCGTGGCGATGAAACCGGAGTAGTAATCGATATCAGTGGGCAGCCTGTCCGCCTTTAGCGGAAAGCCTCCGGCTGAGCCGGAGATTGTGAAGGACCACATCTGGTGAAAGCGGTGGGGGTCGAACCCACGACCCGCAGATTAAGAGTCTGCTGCTCTACCAACTGAGCTACGCTTCCAGATTGCCTGCCAACAAAAACTCAAGCCCGCAGGGCGGGTGTGAACTTCGGTTGGAGCGAGCGAAGGGACTTGAACCCTCGACAGCCACCTTGGCAAGGTGGAGCTCTACCACTGAGCTACGCTCGCTTAAATGAACAACGCGGGTATCAATATAGCTGATTCCTCGGCAGGTGCAATATCTTTTCGCTTCAGAGCAAAGATTTTATGTTGATGGTCAATTGGCAAACTAAGCGCGCCCCCGGCGGAGCCTGGTAGGCGCGCTTAGTTTGCCAAGGAGAGGGGGCGCAGTAAGTGTGTCGTAGTAGCAAGAGTCCCTGTTCGGGGCTCTTGTGAATCAATTAATCATCGTCGTAATCATCGTCGTAATCTTTGTCGACGCTACTGTGGCGATCCAGTGCCTGTTCACGGAGCCTTTGTTTCAGATGAACCGAGCGGATCGTCAACGGGTGCAGTTGATGACTCATTCTGGTGACGCTAAGATAAGGTAAGGTTGGTCTGAGTAGCTTTCGAGCGGAAGTCGCTCCCGGCGGGCTTGTCCTGCCTCTCGGGGATGCCTCTCGGGGACAGACAACCTGTCTGTAAGTCGTTGATTATCAGCACTAACTATCTGTCTGTCCCCTGTTTTCTGGTCCCCTGTTTTCTGCTCGGCGGTCTTTGTCCCGCCAAAGCGGGAATTCAGGCTCCTGCCGGGTAAGCCGGCGTCGAGCCCGGATCAGGCATCTGTTTAATAGGCGTCCTTTTAAGATCAGACTCTCTCATGAAGCGAACTGCCATTTCAGTAACTGCTTGCTATTCAGTGTATTATGCGTATATCTGAACTGAATAGTGATATCGCAGCATGATTCATTGTTAGGTTTGGCAGGTTTTGGCGGACTAAATATAAGATACTTGAGTGTGAGGTTTGTCGCGCCTTGGCTTCCCGGCGAAAGCGGATGCCATCCGTGCCGGAAATAATCTCACAGCTTCTGAGCATTTATGTAGCGGGAGTGACCATAAATGGATCGCAAGGACTTTCTGAAGAACTTTATGGAGGTTGATCGGCCGCTAAGGTCCTATCTCATGGGCGTTTCAGGGAGTCCCCAGGACGTGGAAGACATGCTTCAGGGGGTATGGAAGACGCTCTGGGAGAAACTCGACGAATTCGATGAAAAGCGCTCTTTTCGGGCGTGGGCATTCGGATTTGCACGAATTCAGGCGTTGAAATGGCGACAGAACAAGGCGCGGTCGAGGGAGGTTCTTTCCGAGGAAGTGATTGCATTACTTGCCGAAACAGTTGAGGAAACAGCGGCGGAAGTCGATGTGAGGCGTTCTTTTCTCATTGAATGCGTCAAGAAGGTTGGCGCTGCTCAGCGGAGTATTCTTCAGATGAAGTATGCACATCGAATGATTTCGCGTGATATTGCTGAGAAAACTGGCAGAACGGTGCCGGCAGTGGACATGATGCTTGTTCGGTTGAGGCGTATGCTTCGCGAATGTGTCGAGTCCCGAATGGCGGAGGTTCCTGCGCCATGAAGAGAAGACTGGAAGAACTGAGCGACGCGTATTTTGACGGATCAGCTGACGCTGAAGAGTGTCGGCTGCTTGATGATCTTCTGCGTGATAAAGAGGCCCGAAAGAAGTTCATTCGAGCGGCGGCCATGGAGGTCGAGTTGCCGTTCCTGCTCGCGGAAGCGCCGGAAAGGGTGGCGGATGAGGTCTGGATGTGCCGGCGCACACAGGATTACACTGAAAAGAAGGTGTCTGCGATGTCAGGGCAGGTGTCCGATGTGGCACCTGAGCGCGCTCTGTCGTGGCGCAGAATCGCATGGACTACAATAGCGGCTGTGGCTGCGGCGATATCCATTATTGGTACGGTCTGGTATGTTAATCTGTATCTCCGCTACGGAGTGCCGGATTCGTCGCAAATGGCCAGAGTGAGCCATGTGATCGGGGTTGTCAGGGTCGCTTCTCTCAATCAGGATGACATGAAACAGGTAGCCATTGGCGACCTCGTGGCCCCGGACTGCCGCATGACCAGTGAACCCGGTTCCAAAATTACGCTTATATACCCTGATGGAAGTCGTATACAAGTACTTGAGAAGACAAGAATTATGACTTCAGCTGGAACTAATCTCAAGCTGGTTCAGTTGGATTCCGGAACACTTTTCGCGAGTATTGCCCCACAGAAGGGGGGTAGGAAGCTCATTTTTTCAACTCCGCACGCTGTCATGCGTATTGTGGGCACCCAGTTCCGATTGTCTTCTGACGACAAGACCTCCCGGGTTGACGTTGAGGAGGGGAAGCTCGTCTTTACGTCTAAGGAGAATAATCAGACAGTAGTGGTGACCGGAAAGGATAGCGCGGTGACTTACGGCAGGGAATGAATCACGGCTGCGTCATGTGCGATTTAGTAGCGACGTCGCGTAACTTCGCGCTCCAGTTTACCAGTAAATCAGTGTCTTTGCTGGAGGGGCGAGCTATGCGAACCCGTTCTTGATGCAGTCGTTTAACTGACAGTATCCTGACATCTTTTATATTGCGTGAGGAAGATGGTTCTGGCACAGTGCCAAACGTGCGGCAGTGTGTCGATTTTTGTTTGAATATATTTTATCCCGAAATGGTTTCGGGAGAGGTAGTAGTTGTGTCTGGAATTTGAGAGGTCTAATAGGATGATTATACGAAGACTGATAGTAGTTTCCATGCTGGCCGTATTTCCCTTTGTAGCTCAGGCTGCTGAGAAAGAAACTGGCACTGCATCTACAACAAATAAGTCAGTGGCCAGCACAGAATTGCCACGTCAGATACCTCCGGCGAAGATAGGCTCAAAATCCACAAACTCACCAGTGGCTGGCGTCGAGCTGCAGTCCAAAATGAAGGCGGAGCGCGAGGATGCGCGTGAGCGTCAGGCTGAAAAGCAGGTGGAACAGACCAAGGTATTGAATGAGACATGGCCGAAAGATGAACCAAGGGTCTTTGAGTGGAATGCTGATCAGTGCCGTGCGGAATTGGCGAAAGTGATGGATCGGGAGCGCAAACTTCAGGATGTTCTCATGCCGCTGCGTGCTGATCCTGAAGTCAAGGCATTGCAGGAAGAGATTGCGAAGTTATCAACCGAACTCGCGAAGAAGAGACAGGAATATTCCCGGAAGATTCGTCAGAAGAGCGTGACCGCTGATGTTACGCCTGACGTTGATGGCAAGAAAGCGGAAACTGTCAAGGAGCTGCAGAAGTTAGGCTCGTTACGGATACGAATTCAGATGCGACTGACGAAAGTGACGTCAGATGCGGCCAAGAAGGCGGCGACTAATGCATTCCCGGTGGTCCAGCAGCCAGTGACCCCGGCCCCGGTTCTGGTACCGGCCCCGACCCCGGCCAGATAAGAGAGAGAACCACGGATGACACGGATGGCGTGAGAAAAACTGTGATAGCGACATCAGGTGAGGGTGGGCGAAGTCGTGTGGAGCCCATTTCTTATCCGTGTAATCAGTGGTTTGTCTGATTGATTTTGTGAGAGTTGTGGATAGGTTTTGTAAACGTCTCTGACAGCAGTGAAATAATAGTTGTTTCCTGGGGGAACCTTATGACAATAAGCAGAACGGAGCGGATCGGTTTCTTCCGCCGGTGTCTGATGGTATCTTTCGGCATCATTGCGATTGCGTGCATGATGCCGCGCGGCGCGTCAGGTTGGGATGATGTGCCGGACTACAAGTTTCTCGCAATACCATGTATTCCCCGGGATGGTGCCCGCGCCGCTGCGGCCGGTGAGTACGAGGGAGAGATCCGCAACTTCTTCGAGACAGTCATCGAAACCTACTGGAAAGAGACGTCATATCACACGCCGGACACCAACTTTCCTCCCTTCAGCGCGCGCGGTTTCTATGCCGACACCAAGACCTACGGATATGTTTTGATTCCATGGTCATTCGTTCCGGTTGTGAGGGCAGATACATGGACGAGTGTATTTGATCCGCGTGACGAATCTATCGCGGCCAACCGCAGGCCGGTGTCGTTTGCCGGCGAGCCGAACTGGGAAACAGGCGATCCATTCACTCCCGATTCCCCGGGGCAGCTCTACAACAGTCTCAGTACCGTTGGTCTCGTGGATGGCGTCTGGACTCCCGGAGAGCGATTCAATGACATTAACGGCAACGGTGTGTGGGATCCCGGGGTCCCGGGCTCCATTACCCCACCCGTTACAAACATAACTACGAACGTTGTGGTTGGTGATGATTGGTGGGATTCAAATAATACCAATATGTTCAGAGTAATCCCGCCTGGTCCTCCGGTGGTGAGGCTTCAGGGCGTTATCGGTACTGCTCCCGATACGCATGGTGAGTACTATGCTGATTACAATGGAAACACCCTTACAAGCGGAACCAATGCCTCAGGTTTTGCCCAGGTGTTGTGGCCCGGGTTTGATGCCGCCGTGACCATCTACATTGCGGATCCTAACAACAGGTCGAACCGTGTGGTTGATGTTTCCGAATTCGATCTTACTCCCGGTAATGGCACCCCATCCAATGAAGGTGACTTCAGTTGGACGAACATGGTTGATCTCAACAGGCTTCCTGTGCCGAACCCTGTAGTGAATATTCCGGCCAACGGCACGTTTGACTTCCAGATTGATCCCAACACGGGCTTGCCGATGGTCTATCAGCCGCCATCAGTGGTGGGTGCTCCTGTCACGGTCACTTACTGGCAGTTGGTTGGTACGAACGGCGCTCCATATGTCGGAACAGATGCACAAACAGATGGTGCCGTGCTGAGTCAGGTAGCCGTTCCTGTATACCAATCGGTAGAGTTGTGGGGACAACTGACAGTGCCGGGAGTGTCACAATTTGCCTATATGGGCAACGACAGTGTGTGGCATGCCGGTGTGTATGAAGTTTTGACAAATGTGGTACCCGGCGTTGTGATTCCACCGATTGAGGAAGAACCATTCGAGGATTTCATAAGCTGGTGGATACCGTTCGCCGGTGCGAATGGGCAGGGTAGGTGGGTGGCAGGGGTGGTCGGGGGTCCGATAACGGTGGCTCACATGCCCAATATTGGAGAGGACGACTTCGTTACCTGGGCGCAATACACAAAATATATCACGGACAACTATCCTGGTAACGTTGCTGCACTGATAGCCCGGGCAGGAAACGGCACATATGACGGTCCTGACAACTGGCTTAATCGTGTTGCCAACAAGATGCAGATTGAAGGAACTCTAGTTGATCTGGCGACTCCATCACCCACATACTGGGATCCGCGAAATTCATTCGGTGGCGACTGGAGAGCATGGTGGAGAGGCACATTTGGCGCGTATGGCGGTGTACAGTTGCCGACGACTTTTGGAAGCCCGTGGAATCCCGGTGTCAACAACTGGTGGCCGGGCGGTGAGATCCCGAATTGCGTGCCGTTCGCGCCGGCGCCGCTTGTGCCCTCCTCGGGAGGTGTGGTTGCTGGAACAAATCTGTTTGTGACAGATGGTATAAATATGAGCTTCTCAGGCGTCCTGCCCGATATGGCAATAATACCGGGCAGTCTTACCATCTCCGGCGGCGGGTGGCTTGTCGCCGACAACCGGATCGGCGTGATCTCGGGGACTGCCGGTCTCGTGGGCGTGATCGATTATGCAACGGGCACCTGGTCTCTTGATTTTTCCTCGGTACCGGCATGGCAGATACAGTTCACAGTCAGGTATAGTCATACCGTGGCTGGCGGCGGCGGATGGATTCCGGCCATCGGAAGCACGTGGGGATATGACGGCCCCAGAGAATTTCAGGATATGCCGTCAGCAATCTATCACTATCCCACTCCAAAACAGAATGCGCTGTACAGTCGTGGTAACTATGCAAGAGATCCGTACCCGACAGGTGGCGATCTGCGTCTGGGTGAAGTAACATCCCCGTGGAGCGATAATATTTACGGCGAAGATCTCGGAAGTGGAGTTCCCGGCAGCCCGCGCGGGTCCACCCCGGACACCGTTATTCCGTCCGGCGGTCCATTGGCCTACAACGGGCACGCGCAGTATTCCTTCGATGCGAACAACGTTTTGAACATGGAGGTGGCTACATGGCGTACGGATGGGAGAGCGTTGACCGGACCGCGAAACCCCGCAGTCTCAAGGGCAAATGGCCTTGGTCGTGTGCTATATGGCGGCGATCATCGTGACCGCAACCTTGACGGACTGATCGACCAGGGAGAGACAGTTCCGGCGCTTTCGCATTCGTATATCGTCGATGATATTGCAGGCGCGACCGACGATGGCGGGCATGCAAGTATCTGCTGGTATCCGTTCAATCACGATCGTTGGGGTGAGGATGCCATCCAGGCCTGGGATTACTCTGAAGATTTTGCGACAGTGGTCCAGTACAACTCCAGCCTTTCTGCTGATGTGGTCATTAGTTCCACTAACATTTCGCCGTTGATCACAGGTGTTCCGCTGGCCAACGTGGTCGGCAGATGGGTCGGACTCCCGCATGCTAATTTTGTTGCCGGTGACGATGTGTGGATAGATGCGAATGGTGACGGTCGATACAGTGCTTCGGTTGAACTGAATGCGCCGCTCGGGAGCATTCCCGTGGGACGGGTCGCGACCGGTGCGGTTGTGGCGCGATACAAGGATGTGGACGCCAGTGGCGGTTTCAACGTTAACGCAGACAATGCCTGGGTTGACACCACTGTGAATAATGTCTTCGACAGTGAAACTGTTCTGGCGGATGGGGGCATGCTGAAGAACGGTGATGTTGGAGTTGCGATTACGGATATCAATCCGGACACTCGGGTTTGTTACAAGGACAACGATCTGAGTGGCACATTCACATATGGCGATGATGTCTGGATCGAAAACCGCACCCTCGGGCCATCCGGCACCACGAATGTTTACGATGCCTCTGACATGGTCATAATGAACTGGGGCGCAAACCTGACGAATGGAACGCCAGCTTCCGGTACAATTCCCAACGCTGTGTATCATCCAAACCGGAACGGCGGCGAATTGAATACCGGCTTTGATATGCGCGATGATATGTGGATTGATTCGACAGTCAATCTGACTTTTGACAGCGAAGAAGTGCTGTCTAGGGCGAGCAATTTCATTTATCCGTGGGTGGATGCGCGTAATTTTACCAACGGCACCTTCGGTCCCGCATTGGCAAACACCTACTATCGCAATTGGGACGGCGTGCCGGGATACCAGCAGTCGGGTGACGAGGCATGGGTTTCGCCTCTCGCATCGCCAGTATTCGGCGGGGAAATAATTATAGCCGGAAACAGGCTGACCGCTGGTGATACTAATACATATGTCGTTGCGAATGCGTACTACAACGACTTCAACATCAGCGGCGGTTTTAATGTCAGCACTGATCCGGTCTGGATGGATGTCTTCCCTGCCCTTGATGGGATATACGCTGCGAATGCCAATATTCAGATACCTGTATACTTGTGCGCTCTCCAGAACCTCGGTGCCGCTGCCAGTGAAGGCAGTGTTCCGGCCGGCGATTGGTTCGACGTTTTCCACAGGGACGGCGATGCTGCGCTGGGTGGCTTCATGCACATTGTTGGTCCGACTGAGATGGCTCTCCTCACGCACGAGCAAGGGCACGACATTCAGGGCTGGCCGGATCTCTACGACTACGACAGATTCGACCCGCACGGGTATTTCAATATTCCGGTTGGCGGATTCGATCTGATGTCCGGGGGGGGCTTTGTCCATGGCCTGCCTGATCTCAAGGGCAATGCGTATAACGGGAGCTGGATTGATCCCGTTGATCTGACAACTATACTGCCCATTAATGGCGGGGCAAGGACGCTCAGGATGTACCCGATAGAGCGGCACAGAAATCAGTACTTCTTCATTGATAATCCGGCCAACCCCGGTGAGAAGTTCTGGTTCTGGTATCAGGCGGGTGATCAGCCGAACGCATATCAGAGTTTTGCCAGTATCGGCGCGCAAGGGTTGCATATCCAGCACGAAGATATCCCCGGCCGGCCCACGGCACTGCCGCCCCAACAGCGGCTGAATAACCATTACACCTGGCAGATGGTCCAGGCCGATGGTCTCTATCAGATGGACGACGGTTTGAATATGGGCAATCACGACGATGTCTGGCCGGGCACGACAGACAACCGCGCCTTCACAGCTGACACCATACCTACCGCGCGCTGGTGGGATCAGAGTGACATTGGCATCAGGATTATGGACGTCCGGCTTCCCGCGACTCCCGCCGATCCGATGGAGATCGATATTGAGTACTATAGCATTGCGCAGCCCTGGCTGTATCCGTCCCTTAGCGATGATATCGATGGCGACGGGATTCCTGATGCGTGGGAGTATCACTATTTCGGCGCCCTTGATGTCGTGGACGCCACCACGGACTGGGATCATGACGGACTTTCAGATCTGGGCGAATACCTGTCGCGCACCGATCCCAAGAGCCACGAAGGACTCTCTGTTGATGCGTATTCCGATGCTGATGCCGACGGCCTCAGTAACTGGGAAGAAGTGAATATATTCGGTACCATGCCCTTCGTATCTGACGCCGACGACGATGGCGTTGATGATGGCATTGAAGTGGATCCGCTTCTGGCAAAGGTTAATGGCCGCAGGTTGACCGATCCGCTTGATTCTCGCAGTCCGCTGGTTCAGCGGAGCATGCTGCTCACTAATGTCGCTGTGACCGTGCCCGGTATTCAGGAAGGTACATCGACAGACCGGTTTGATCTTGCAACCTGGACGATCGAGTGCTGGGTGAAGCGACCTGCGTCTCCGGACAGCGGCAATCTGATCTCCCGTATTACGGAACGTGGCCAGACCAATTTCTGCCTGCGGATCACGAATGGTATGCCGGTGGTTGAGTTTACAACCGAGACGGGGCATCGGTACTTCGCGGGCTCGAATGTGGCGATTCCGATTGACGAGTGGACACATGTCGCCGGCGTGTGGGATCCTGCCAACGACACCCTCCAGCTGTACGTGAATGGCTTGGAATTCCAGGCGCAGATATCGCTGGCGGAATGCGCGCAAGGATTCGGCGATACGACTATCGGCGTGTTCGATGGCGCTTATGTTGACGAAGTGCGGATCTGGGGGGCGGCGCGGTCGCTTGGCGAGATTACCGGCGGCATGTATAACTTCGGCGAAGGTCTGGGGCCTCCCGCAGATGTCAATGTTGTTTTCGAAAGCCAGCAGCTCATTGCCTACTACCCATTTGATGATGGCGGCGTGACGGCAGAGGACTTTGTTCACCGGCTTGACTGGGACTATGCCCTGAACTATCGGCCCACCGGTGCGATCGTGACCAACACTCACTCTGCGCGGATGCTCAATGAACTGGACTATGACAAGGACGGCCTGCCAGACTGGTGGGAGCGGTTATACTTCGGCAACTCAGCGGCCGCTATTCCATTGGACGATCCGGATGGTGACTGGCTGAATAATCTCTACGAGTTCTACAGCGACACGAATCCCCATGACAGTGATACGGATAACAACGGGGTACAGGACGGCTCGGAAGACTATGACGATGACGGGCTCCAGAATCAGGACGAGCAGACGCACGGTTCTGATCCGCGGCTGAAGGATACAGACGACGATGGAATCGACGATCTGACGGAGAAGATCCTGGGCTACAATCCGGCTAGTTCGCTCAATCCGTTCTATCAGCGCGCGATGACATTCCCCGGCAATGCATCTTCTTACGTTGAGATGCCGCTTGATACGCGATTTGGGCTCAAAGAGTGGACCATTGAAGCGTGGGTCAGACCGGCGACAAGCAACAGCGCAACGATAATGCGCCGCGTTGTTGATCCGTCAACAACGAACTGGTTCATGGCGTTGGACGCAAACATGAATCTGACAGCAGGATTCAGTACCAATACACTGACGACTGTTGGTATACCGGTTGCATCCGATGGCACCGTATGGACGCACCTTGCGGCGAGCTACGAGGTTAATGGTCAGCACCTGCGTCTGTACGTGAACGGCAATCTGGTTGCCAGCAAGATCTGCTCGGCTAATCCGCGCACCAGTGGCTTCGGTCCGACGTTCGGGCGTATCGGTGAGTCGTTCAACGGTGCGATAGACGAAGTGCGGATTTGGAGCGATGTCCGGACGACCAATGAACTCCAGCTCGTGATGAACTGGCCGCTCACCGGCACAGAGCAGGGGTTGATCGCATACTACAGGTTTGACGACGGCACCGCATGGCAGGCGGGCGTGAACGGCACGAGCTTGAATCCCGCATGGAACTGGGGTCAGGTGGAGGATTTCGCAACAGGTTACTCACGGGACTGGGAAGACCAGTGGCGGCACGCGGCAACCATTCATACAGGGGCTGTCGGCATAGTTGCCTGGACGAATCTCGCGACTGCGGAAAGCCCGATCACTTCCGAGATCGACTCCGATCAGGACGGTCTGCCGGACTGGTGGGAAAATCTCTATGTGCCGACGCTGGATCCGTTCGATCCGCAGGGCGATGCCGGCCATGACGGCGATCCTGATAAAGACGGCAAGAGCAACTACGAAGAATACATCGCCGGTACCGATCCTACTGTCCCTGATGTGATTACCTTCAGTGTGTCGCCTATCCTGGTGCAGCAGGGCGATACCGTGACTGTGACGCTGATCCGGCCCGGCTGGGATGTGGCGAACGCCCTCAATATAACGCTTGTAAGCAGTGATGACTCGCTCTTTACGGTCGGTCAGGCAGCAGTAGCCTTTGCCGCCGGTCAGGCGAATGCCATTGTGTCGATTACCGGCGTGGCCAATAGCGAGGGCGTTGGCAGCCATGAGGGTATGCTCACCGCGATAACGGCCGACGGCCCGATTACGGCGCGAGTGATTGTGAGCACCGGCGTTGGTCTGACGCTCAGCATGGATCCTGGCACGTCGACCAATGTTGTGGCTGGTGATACAGCCACAGCCCGAATACGTCGGCAGCGGAGCGCCGTCGGCCAGATGGGCAGCCCGCTCGTGGTGAATCTGCTCAGCTCTGTCCCGACTCAGCTCGCTGTGCCGGCTGCGGTCACCATACCGGCCGGAAGCGATTTTGTTGACTTCGCGATCTCTGGCGTTACTCCCGGCTTAAATGTGGCGATCTGGGCGACGGCAACTGGTTATCCGCTGGCGCAGATGAATGTGAATGTTCTGAGCCCGACTCTTGTGATCATACCGGATCCAGCCACCGTGGTCATGGGCCAGACGATAACGCTGCTGGTTACCAGGCCGGTCACTACGGCCGGTGCTGCTCTCGTAGTGAATCTGCGCAGCGATGATCCGGAATACTTCTCCGTCGGCATGGCCCAGGTTACGATTCCAGCCGGTCAGATAAGTACAACCTTTACAATCATGGGGCTTCTGGCGACAGCCAGTCCTGGCAATGTTGTGGCAAGCGTCGGTACATACGAATCGAGCGGTGCAGTGAATGTGCTGCCCGTTCCGCTCACTATGTCGACGGGCCAGTCTGTCGTGGTTGGCAATACAGCATTCCTGACAGTGTTCAGGGATCCGGCGCTGATTGCAAGCGATCTGACAGTGACGATCAATAACCTCTCGCCCGCGAACATAACCATTACGAATGATACGATAGTCATTCCCGCCGGCTCAGTGTTTGGCTCATTCGAGGTGCTTGGAGTTGTCGCAACCCCCAGTGCCAGTGTGCAGGTGAGTGCGTTTGGATACGATCCCGCTCTTGGCGGCATTGCGGTACTTGATCCGACGCTTTGGTTTGCAACTACCAATACACAGGTGGAAGTAGGCGGAGTTGCGAATGTGACATTGCACCGCAGTCTTGCACAAGCAGGAGGCGCCCTGACGGTGATGCTCAGCGGCGGCAACACGAATGTGTTTACCGTCGCGCCGTCAATCGCGTTCGCAGCCGGCAGCGATGCGGCCATAGGACAGGTGAGCGGCGGTGGTGATACCAATTGGATCGGCAGTAATGCGACGCTGATCGCGTCCGTCGGAGCGTATTCGATCACCGGCAATGTTCAGCTGATCGCGGTGCAGCCCGGCATTCGAGACATCAAATGGTATGACAACGACTTCAATAAGGCCTACAGCAAGGGCGATACATTGCTGGTCAAGTTCAGTCTGCCTATGTCGAATGCGACCATGAAGTTGAGCGAATTAGGTTTGTTCAAGCTCGATCCGGTGCTTGCCACCTGGTCCGCCACAACCAATTACCTGTGGACTACGAACAGCGCAATAGTTGTACAGGATGCGCCGACCAACATGTATTACTTGATTACGCTGGGCAAAGGTGCCGCGTTGCTGGCCGGCATAGGGGTTGACCCGACGACCAACGTGCTCTCTGAGGCTGGCCAGCCCGATGCAACGGTACCGCCGTTTGCGCTGCCCGCAGTGCCCACCGGCAATGATAGCGATGGAGACGGCATGCCGGATGATTGGGAGGTTGCGAACAGTCTTGATCCATACGATGCGACCGGTGTTAACGGTGCCAAGGGTGACCCGGATGGTGATGGACTCTGGAATATCAATGAGTATTACGCGGACACGGTTGACCCGGTTGGATGCGATCCCTGGAGCGAGGACACCAATGGCGACGGCATTAGTGACTATGACGAGGATTCCGATGGTGACTGGCTGGCGAACGGTGACGAACAGGATGTGTTCGGAACAAATCCCGGCCTGTGGGACACTGATGACGATGGTGTGAGCGATGGCGATGAAATAGATCCCTATCTTACCAAGGCAGATGGACGCAGGCTGACGGATCCGCGGTATTCCCGCAGCCCGCTCGTGGAGCGGAGTTTGATGCTGAACGGTTCGGCGATCACGATCAAGGATCCCGCCAAGGCCGGTGCTGCACAGCGGTTTGACTTCACAACGTGGAGCCTGGAATGCTGGATTAAGCCGACAAACGGCGTTCAGACCGGTACGCTCATTCAGCGCGTGACGACCACTGGTCGGACGAACTTCTGGATGGGATTGGTTGGAAATGTTCCCACTGTAAGGTTTACAACGCGGACAGGCAGGGAGTATCACATTGCTGCAGGCTCGCCTATTGCCACAAACGAATGGACGTATCTGGCAGGTATATGGGATCCGGAATTCAATACCCTCCAGCTCTATGTAGGCGAGAAGGAATACGAGGCCCAGGTCTCCCTTGAGGAGTGCGCTCATGGCCTTGGTACGGTGACTATGGGCTCGGGTATTCAGGGACTCATGGACGACGTCAAGATCTGGCGCGTTCCGTTGAGGCTGAGAAACTCAGCAGCCGCGGTGGACATTGTTTTCCTGATCGATACGACAGGTTCAATGGGTGCCTCGATCGCAAGCGTTACAGCCGGAGTGACAGATTTTGTTGATGCTCTTACGGCAAGGGGTATTGATGCGCAGATCGCAGGTGTTGAGTACAGAGATTCTCTCAACGCTGGTGATCTGCCACCGAGTGGTTTCGGGTTCGTCCTTGATCCTGCGGCTTTCGTTACAGACTGGCTATCAGGTCTGGTTCCCGGTGGTGGCGGCGATGCGCCGGAAGATGGACTCGGAGCGCTGACTTATGCACTGAATGAAAGCAATTTCTCACCCACATATCGCGCGGGAGCGAAGAAGGTGTTCGTGCTCATCACGGACGCTGACGTCAAGAACACAGAAGACGCTGCGGATGTTGCGGCTGGCGCCACCCAGTCAATGGCAGACGTGATCGCAGCGCTTAAAGCGGCTGATGTTACAGTACATGTCGTTGCAACGCCCGGAACTGATACCGAAGCTCTTGCAACTGGAACCGGTGGCCTGACGTTTGACGTTGCATCGACCAATTACTCTCCTATATTCGATATCATCGGCAGCAGTTTCGTCAATCTGGACTCGCTTGTCGCCCGGTATGTGTTCGACGACGGCGGCATAACGGTTGAGGACTATGTGCATCCGCTTGACTGGGACTATGCACTCAGCGGACTGACAGTGACGGGAACAGACTATGTGCCAATGATCGAACCGTTTGACGTAAATGAAAACGGGATTCCTGACTGGTGGGAGAAGATGTTCTTCGGTGCGGGCGTGACAGTGATTCCTACTGAGGATGCGGACCTGGACGGCGTCAACAACCTCAATGAATATCTACTGGATACGAACCCGCTGGACTGGGACACGGACGGCAATGGCTTTGCGGACGGTGCTGAAGACTTCGATGGTGATGGCCTGTCGAATAGTCAGGAAGAGCTTTCGGGTACAGATCCCAGAAAGCCTGATACTGATGATGATGGCCTGAGCGATAAGCAGGAGGTAGACCAGGCCACTGATCCGCTCAGTTCCATCAGTCCTTATGTCATGCGGTATGTTCGCAATGACGGAAATGGCTGGCTGAGCGTTCCAGGAAATATTCCAGTCAAGGATCCTGACGGGCTGCGTTTCAATCTCTCCAAATGGACTATTGAAGCCAGCGTGAGGCTTGAGGCACTGCCGACTACAAATATTGTGCTGATTCGCAGGGCGGCTCAGTCGCATGACTATACCACGTTTGAACTGGGTATCGGCACAAACTGCTTCCCGTACGTCTGTTTCCAGACCGATCTTGGGATCGAGTACAGGGTGGAAGGTTACGTTCCGATGGAGACCAACAAGTGGGCGCACCTCGGTGGTTGGTTTGGAACCGATGAACGCGGTATCGGTCATAAGCAGCTTGCCCTCGTTCAAAACGGAATTCGCAGAGTCAGGGATGTGACGGACGTGTCGTGTGCAGTCGGACCGCAGAGCGGCGACCTGATAATTGCAAAGAACCTCGTCGGTTGTATTGATGAAGTCCGGATATGGGCCACTGCTCTGACGGAGACTGAGATGCGGCGGTTGCAGGGCAAGACTCTCATGTATGGACAGGTATCCATGGGAACGTTGCTGCCGGCCGGCGGAAACCTCAAGCGTCTTATTGGCAGCGATCCCACGCGTCTGGCCGACAACTTTACTGTTGAGGCGTGGTTCAAGACTGAAGCCAGTGGTACAATCGTCCGGAGAACAGCAGGCACAGCTGATGACAATGAGACTATCTATAATTTTGATGTCGGCGTTGAACCGACAGGTTTGATCGAGGTCAAATGGGATGTTTATGACCGTGTG
This sequence comes from bacterium, assembly GCA_037134535.1. Taxonomy (GTDB): domain Bacteria; phylum Verrucomicrobiota; class Kiritimatiellia; order SPBP01; family SPBP01; genus JBAXKQ01. The sequence continues at coordinate 5,336 of JBAXMA010000004.1, read as the reverse complement.
TGGCCGGCTGGCGGCACGGGCTGGAGATGGGGAAGGATAGTCCTGGTCGGCAAGTCGGTTGTGAACGATGGCCAGTGGCATCACGTTGCGTTCGTTCATACTGTCATTGGAGCCACCCTCTATGTTGACAGCAGTCTGGAATCACAGACATTCTACTTCCGGCCGATTGACCTGATTGACTGGCATATGGCACCCGGCGAGGGTCAGCCCACAGACTATCTTATTCCAAGTCCTGTTCACATCAGGGCGGATGGTATTGGTCCTCTCAACATCGGCCTTGGCATGGTTGGCAGTGTTGATGAAGTGAAGATATACAATATTGAGCGCACTGAAGTTCAGATTATAGATCAGATGTACTCCAAGGCTGATACAGTCGGCCTTGTCTGCTACTTCGATTTCGACAACATCGTCCTCGGGAAGGATACAGAAGGTAATTACACGTTTGTTCCCGACACCATGAACAGGGATGACGTTGAGCTCCAGGCATCCTTGGTGAATGACGCCACAGTGGACTTCAGCACAGGCGTGAACGCGCCCGTTCGCGCAACAGCCCTGGACGTACTTGCAGTGACAATGGCCGGTTACTGGCCATTCGACGACGGCAGGAGTACCAACTCCACTGACGTGACCGGCTGCATGGAGGACTTCAAACATCGGCTCGATTGGGACTACGGAGCGACACCCATGCCGTCCACCAACAATATAGACTTTGCAATGTACTCGAGTACAAATCGCTTTGACGCATCTAATCCGTATGCCGGATATGAACCGGCGATGGCCTACCCAGGATTGTTCCCGATCGTGCTGATGGACTGCCCCTGGCAGCTTGATTCGGACGAGGACGGGATGCCTGATAGTTTCGAAGTGTATTTCCATCTCGATCCGAACCGGCGTGAAGTTCCGGAAAATAGGGATCTGGAGGCAATGGGCGATGTGGACGGCGACGGGCTCTTCAATATCTATGAGTATTATGCAGGGACTGATCCGACATTCCACGACAGCAATGGAAATGGCATTGACGATGGGCAGGAAGACAGCGACGGAGACGGCATATCGAACATAGATGAACAGACGTTCAGCAGTCATCCCGGCCGTATCGATTCAGATGATGATGGTTTCCTTGACGCGGAGGAACTGACTGCGGCAGGGACTGTTTCTGATCCTGCCGACTCCATGGACCCCAAAGACTATAACGGAATGGGCAAAGCAGCCCTGGATAAACGTTATGCCTTCAAATCCATGGTCCTCGACGGCAACCGGTACCAGATACCCGTGCCAAAGGCGGACGATGCGAGACGTTTCAATGTCAATTCATGGACGCTGGAGTGCTGGGTCAGGCCGACCAACAGTGCTGCCGTTGGAGCACTGATCTCTTGTGAGGGCACGTACTGGACAAACGGCGTGGCAATGCCTATCAGCTTCTATGAACTCGGATTGACAAACGGCTATCCCTATGCCCAGTACCAGAATACAGAAGGGGCAATCGTCAGGACACCTGTCAGCATGGTTCTGCCGCTTGGCGAGTGGACTCACCTTGCAGAGGTCTACGACCACCTGACAATGTCACTCAGTCTGTATCGTGACGGCGTACGTGTTGCCGAGATTGCGGCGGCAAGATCTCCGATGATGGGGACAGCCACCTCAGACAAGTGGCCGGGCAAGGCTTATATCGGTGGAAACGGCGTACTTGGAAATATCGATGAAGTGCGGATATGGAATGTAGTCAGGACAGCTGACCAGATTCTCCGCGGGTCGCGTGAGATCGTGCAACTCAATGAGCCCGGGCAACTATGCAACTTCCGCTTCGATGATGGGCGCAGGATGGACACCGCCACGAACGAGGTTCCCGATGGATTTGGTGCTAACGATGGCCAGGGAGCAGAGGACTATGCACATAGATCTGTCCAGACCGATCTCGAGAGTTGCTGGCTTTACTCCCTGAGAGGGGTGACTTTTGACTATATCAACGCAATTACGCCCTCTTTGAACGAGTTTGACGATCAGGATGGGGACGGGTTGCCGGATTGGTGGGAGAACATCAGATTCAATGCGACTTTGACCTATTATGCGCCGCTTCGGGATACGGCCGGCAACGTTGTTGATTCCATCCAGAGAACGGAGGCAATGAGCGGTGGCGAAAGTGCATTATTCCACGCCGCTTACATGGGCTGGTCTATCGATTATACGCCAATAGTGAACATTCCTGATCATCGATGGACCATAGCGCCTGACGCCGGTTGGATGCTGAAGGATTTCGTCGCTCCGGTAGACTACAAATACGCGGAAATGAAAATAGCCTTGCCGGACAGCGTTGAGACGCTGGTTTACTTCAATGGCAAATTGTTCGATTTCGCTGCCAATGGAGTGAGTCTTTCGCCGGGCAGGTTCACGGTTCCACCCAGAGCTGCTCCGATTACCCTCACCTACTATGTACCTTATGAAGTTCTGCAGAATTATCTGGTGCCGGGTAGAAATCGTATTTCCGTTCAGATCGTCCACCGTGAGATCGATGCACTGATCGAGCAATACTTCAATATGGAATTGTTTGTTGATGGAACGCAATACCTGGTCCGAATGGGCGATGATCCTTTGACAAGGGAGTCATCCGCGCAGAGTCGCTGGTGGGTATATGCGCATCCAGGTACGATGATGACGCCGCCGCTTGACAACAAGGGCAGGGAATGGTTTGACAAGGACTATGCGTTGGACAGGGATCAGGACATTGACAACGACGGACTTGACACCCTCGGTGAATACTACTGTGGAACCGATCCTCACAATCCCGATACAAACAATAACGGGACGCTTGATATAGACGAGGATGCTGATGGCGACGGGCTGTCGAACGGGGACGAAATTTTCACGTATGGAACTGACCCGCTTCGATGGGATACTGACGATGATGGTACTTCCGACGGCAATGAACTCAAACCCGGGCAGGTTCACGGCATTACCGGTCCCACCGATTCGCACAGTCCGGAGATTCATCGCAGTTTGATCCTTGCCGGCAACAATCTGGAGGCTAACGAGCCGGCACGCTTCATGTTCCTGCCGGTGGCGCTCGGTTCCAATGGGCCAGCCGTGACCATCACTACTCCGGTGGACGGAGACCAGATTGCGGTCCGGTTTGCTGATGTAACCGGCTCGGTCAAGAGCATGGTTCCGATTGTATCCACTCGTCTGTATCTCAATGGCAGTTTGCTAACTGACTTGACTCTGGATGGGCTCAAGCAGTTTGCAGTGACCACAATCATCCGGTCCGGAGAGAACGTGATCACCGTTGTGGCTGCGGATCGGGAGGGTGGAATAGGGCAGGCATCAGTTACGGTGACAGGCGCGTTTGCTCCTGCTGACATCCGCATCACGCAGGTGTGGGACCGGGCGGGTGACCTGGATACGTGGTTGATTGATCCGCAGGGTCGACATATGGGCTTCACTGCGGCTGGACCGGGATTGCCGGCTAATGCAGGTGCCGGGCAGCAGATTCCGCGTGCGTTCCTCGATATTGATGACGTGGTCGGTACCGGTCCTGAGAATATCACCCTTGAACAGGGTTTTGCCATAGATGGCAGCTATCCCGTCTGGATGAATAATTTTGCCAACGCAAGCAGTCCGAATTCGAAGGTCCGGGTGCTTGTTCATGAAGGGCAGCCGGATGAGCGTTATGTGGAATTCGGCCCGCAAGCGATGCCGGTATCAGACGGCAACGGCAATGATGCCGCCGCGTGGTGGAACACGACCACGATCACGTGGCCGTCTGGAGACATGTCGCCTCCAGGCACTCCGGTGAATAGTGCATCGACGAATGCAGATGCAAACTTGGAGATTGGTGCTGATGCAGGTTGGACAGTTGAAGGTTGGATTAATCCGCTTACAAGCACTCAGTCCGGTGCGCTTGCTGTGTACCGTGCCGGCACACAGGAGATATTCCTGGTCGGCCTTTCCAATAATTGTCCGATTGTCAGGGTTGCCAGCGGGGTTGGCCACACTTACGTTCTGGCAGGACTGCCGTTGCCGACAAACCGGTGGACGCACATTGCTGCGGTCTGCAGCGAGTCACAGAAGAGTCTCCGTCTTCACATCGACGGCGTGCTGGCTGCGGCTTTGTTCATGCCCGACACCCGTCTCAAGAATCACGGGCGGCTTTATATCGACTCAGACTTCGATGGCGTATCTTTTACTGCGGCCAGGGCCGACGAAATACGCTTCTGGGACCGCGCCCGCAATGGTGGCCTGATTGCAGCTCAGAAGAATGTCTTGATCAGCAATGTGAAGTCGCTGGCCGCTCAATATAGCTTCGACGACGGAGGTCTTGGCATTGAAGATGGTGCATACTCGACAAACCGGGCCTATGATCTGTCCTATCGCGGATCACGCGTGTTGCCGGATCTGAACACGGATGCAACGCCTGGGATGGACGGTATCTGGGGAACGGGCGATGATATCGCGGCAGGTGCAGGTGCCGATCGTCAGAATGACATGGTCACCTGCACGGATGCTGCACCGGTTTACGGTTTGCGTGACACAGACGGCGATGGCCTGCCGGATTGGTTCGAAAAGGTCTACAGCGGCAGTACGATCGACCTGGGTGCTAATCAGGACGATGATAGCGATGGTTTACTGAACCTCACCGAGTATCTCTGCGGCACCAGCCCTGTCGAAATTGACACCGATGGCAATGGCATTCCTGACACCGAGGAAGACTCCGATGATGACGGTGTGGACAATCTGGCGGAGCAGACAGCCGGCACCGACCCGCGCATGCTCGATACCGATGATGACGGCATATCTGACTTCCTTGAGGTGCAGTATGGTTCCAACGGCGCAGATTCCAACGACCCGCTGCGACTTCGCTCGCTGGCGCTTGATGGCGCTGCGACCAGCTATGTGCGCGCCCCGGCATCGCCGAACTACGCGCTTCGCTCGTTTGACATCAGCGCATGGGTGTGCCCGGTATTCCTGCCCACGGCGGAAGCTGAGATTGTGGCCCGCGATGTGCAGCAGAATGGTGCCGGCAGTTACTATAACTACCAGCTTGGAATCAATTCCAACGGCGTGCCGTTCGTTCGCTTCACAGCAGGCGATGACCTGAGTGACGTAGTGTTGAGGGCGCCGGGCTTTGTCACGCTGGGGCTGAACGACTGGCACTTCCTGCGGGCAGCGTTTGATGAAACGACTGGCAAGCTCGTTCTGTATGTTGGCAGTGCGGCAACACCGATCACTCAGGTGGCGTTTGTGAATACTGCAAAGCGGCCTAAGACCACGGGCCTCAGTCCGGTTGAGGTGCGCATTGGCTCCGGATTTGCCGGTCTGATTGACAGTGTGTTGATCAAGGC